>JANXAX010000060.1 GCA_025062175.1 Anaerolineae bacterium
CAGGTGCTTATATCACCTGTCGAGACCCGCTCGGCGCTGTACATTGCTTGGCAGGCTTTGTTGCGACGTTCGGATGTCCATCCCATTGTAGGGCAGAGTGGCATGCGCGTTGAGACTTCGGATGGCGTCTCCATCGAAGTGCTCCACCCGGCCAGCAACGCAAACTACCCGCGCGTGAATGATTACTCGCTGGTGCTGCGCGTCGCTTTGGGAGATATCCGCTTTCTCCTGACCGGCGACATCACGTCCGAGGTGGAACACATGCTGCTCGACCTCCACCCAGACCTGAGGGCGGCCGTACTCAAGGTACCGCATCATGGCAGTGCCACCTCGAGCAGCTCGGCGTTCTTGCGGGCGGTGCAACCGCGCGTCGCCGTGCTCTCCGTAGCTGCGGACAACGCGCTGGATCTTCCGGCAGAGGAGGTATTGCAGCGTTACCAGACGTTGGGCATCCCGCTGCTGCGTACAGATCAAAACGGTACGATCAAGTTCATCACCGATGGGAAGCAGCTCTGGATGAGCGCAGAGCATCCACTCTTCTCCTCCGAGGCCGAGGACGCAATTGCCCGCCCTTGGCGGCTGCGGTAGAATTTGAACGGCTGCCTACCATAGGTGTCCGTGAGAGGAGAGAACTGCGATCATCGCACTGGGCAAGCACATCGCGCAACATCGTTACGCTTTGCTTGCTGTGGCCCTCAGCGTGTTTGTCTGGGCTCCCCTGACCTATCCAGGCTATTTCCAGGTGCACAGCGGCTTCGTGCCCTTGTTTAACCTGCTGCACTGGGGCAGCGCTCCTTTAGAGCTACACTGGACACCCTCGATAGCCACGCACTATGACCCCGTGCGTGATGATGGTTTGTTGGCCTATTATCTGGCGCGGCTGTGGATGGCGCTGGGGATGTCTCCCCTCTGCAGCATCAAGGTGGTTTTCGGCGTTGCCTGGATGCTGGGTGTCCTCGGCATGTATGGATGGTTACGTCCCACGTTCGGAGCACCAGGAGCGTGTCTGGCTGCACTTGTCTATAGCTACTTGCCTTATCGCATTGCCGCTGTTTACGTGCGTGGCGCCTGGGGTGAGGCGCTCTGTCTGGGGCTCATCCCTCTGGGCATGGCGGCCGTGTCGGCGACATCCCCGCCTATACTGGGCAAGCGTCTGGTTGCGCTCAGTGGATTGGTGTGGCTGCTCATCGGCCTCAGCCAGCTGGGATTAGCGGTGTGGGCTCTGCTATGTCTGTTGGGATGGTGGTCGCTCTCTGGAGACCGCCTGAGGCGACTGGGGCGGCTGCTCGCGGCGGGCACGGGTTGTGCTGTCGCGACGGTGTATGCCCTCTGGACAGCAGACTGGCACATTGTCGCCGACAAGGTGGGGTTTTTGGACCATTTTCTGTATCCCGCGCAGTTGGTTTCGCCCTACTGGGGCTTCGGCCCCAGCCGTCCGGGATGGAACGATGGGTTGGCGCTGGGTTTGGGCCTCGCACCGGTGGCCCTGGCATCTCTGACGCTGTGGTTGCGCGTTCATCGCCGCGGAGGGGGACCAGGAGGATATCCGTCCTATGGCACGGGGATAGCCTGGAAAGCACCCTTCCTCATCAGCGCTGTTCTGACGCTGCTGACGCTGCCCCTTTCCGCACCCTTCTGGCGGCTGAGCGCGCTCGGGCAGCTGCTCACCTACCCGTGGCAGCTGATCGGATTGGCCGGCATGTTTCTCTCTGGGGCGGCGGGCGGGGTGCTCTATCTGCGCCCGCGCTGGAACGCACCACCGGTGCAGGCGGTCTTGATCGGTTTTGTGCTCTTGGCAAGTTATAGCTACCTGCAGCCGCGTTACACCCAGTACGAGATCCCTCCCAGGCCACGCGCCAGCTGGGGGGAGCATCGCATTCTGCTGCTCGACGTCCAAATGGAAGTGGACATCCCCCCGCTGGCGGCTGGATTGCCTATGTCAACCCCTGGCCGGCTGCCCTTGGATGAGTATGGGACCCTCCGTCCCGGCGACACGTTGCATCTGATCCTGACCTGGCAGGCGACCCAAGCCCTCGAACGGGATCTGAAGCTCTTTGCCCACCTGCTGGACGCCTCTGGGAATCGGGTCACCCAGGCGGATCCATTGCTGGGGGCTGCCTCCGACCCGGATGCGCCCGGAAAAGATCATTTCACCAGCCAGTGGGAACCCGGCCGCTTGATTGTCACCGATGTGGACGTCCACGTGCCCATAAATGCCCCACCGGGTCCTTATCACATCGCGATGGGATTGTATGAAGAGGAAACCATGCAACGTTGGCCAGTGGATGGTAGCGAAGACAATCAGATCATGCTAGAGCTCGTGACGTGGGGTGCGCGATAATGGCCCAGCGTGCGGCTCCACCTCGACAACCCTGCTGCCACCTGGGATGGGGCGTGGCATTGCTGCTTGCAGTCTTTGCCATCGGGCCGTTGCTGCAGCCCGGATACTTCTGGAGTGCCCATGATGCCCGCAACAGTGTCTACTTCTTGTTCGAGTTTGACCGCTCGATCCGCGACGGCATCCTCTGGCCGCGTTGGGGGCCGGATTGGGGATTCGGTTATGGCTATCCGTTCTGGAACATCTACGCCCCTTTGGCGTACTACGTGGGCGAGCTGATGGTGCTATTGGGCTTGGAGTACACCGTAGCGGTCAAATGGGTTTTTGCCCTCTCCATCCTGGGATCCGCGGCAAGTATGTACTTTTTCGCACGGCGCCTGCTGGGCACAGCGGGAGGACTCGTCGCCAGTTTGATCTACGTGTACGCCCCTTATCATCTGTTTGACCTGTACGTACGGGCGGCACTGGCGGAGTCGTTTGCCTTCGTGTTCATCCCGCTGGTCTTCTGGGGATTCTTCGAGCTGGTGGCGCAGCCACGACTGCGGGCACTGCTAGGCACCGCATTTGCCTACACCGGTCTGGTGTTGACCAGCAATGTGTTGTTGGTGCTTATCACGCCCTGCGTGGTCGCGTATGTAGGCGTGTTGGCTTTGTGGCGTGCCTTCCGTGAACAGCGGCCAGGCCAGCGGGTTGGCTTGACCTTTATAGGGGTGGCGGGGATGCGAGGCGCCCTGCCCGGCATCGCCGCGTTTCTGCTGGGGACCGGGCTGCAGGCGATCTTCCTCCTCCCAGCATTGGCGGAGCGCAACTATGTGCGTCTCGATCAATGGTTCGGTGGACGTTATACCTTTGGAGACGATTTCGTCTATTTCCACCAGCTTTTCTCGCCCGCCTGGGGGTTCGGCGCCAGCGTCCCCGGCCCAGATGATAAGGTGGGCTTCCAACTTGGCCTGCTGCCGTTCGTGCTGTTCTGTCTCTCCTTCCTGACGGTAGCGCGTGTGCGGAATGACGTGGTGCGTTGGACGCTGCGCTTCTGGCAGGTCGTGACACTCGGGGCAATCTTCTTGATGACTCCGGCCTCGAGTGTTGTGTGGCACGCAGTGCCCATTTTGACCACGGTGCAGTTTCCTTGGCGGCTGGGTATTCTGACCACCACGGGTTTTGCGGTGCTGGGCGGGGCGATTATGGCAGGACGGACCGTTCCATCATCTTCTGCAACAGTGACCAACGATTTGCCAAGATGGAGGATGCGGTCTCTCATCCCCCTGGTGCTGTTGATCCTCAGCGGCGCTTATCCTTATCTTATCGCTGAGGTGCGCGATCCCCTGCCAACTGAGGGGCCGGTCAGCTTGGCTGCTCTCTTTCGCTATCAACAGGCGTCCGATGAGATGACCGGCACGACCGCCTGGGCACGTCGTATCCCCAGCTGGTCACCCCTGGCAGAACAGGTCGTCCGAGGGGAAAATATCAACACCAAGGTCAACTATAGCGCCATCCCGAATGATGGACGACTGGGCGTCCACTCGGTCGAGATGAGCACTGTGCACGAGCTGGTGTGGGTGTACGCTGCTGACGACCAACAGAGCGTGACCTTCCTCACCGCCTACTATCCAGGCTGGAATGCCTATATCTATGAGGATCTCAAGCATCCTCAGGAAGATCTCAAAGCGCGCGTCGGCAGGTTGATCGCTCGGGCTGCGATTCGCACCACGCCGGATGAAGGCTGGATCGTTGTGTCGGTGCCGCAGGGAGAACATTTCTTGGAGCTGCGTTTCGAGGATACCCCGGTGCGAGTTGTCGGCAAGGTTGTTTCAGCGTTCTCGCTGGCGTTGGCGCTGTCCCTGCTGGTGCTCGATGTCAAGAAGCGGAGGCGGGAAGGTCGCCGCGTACCACGTGGGCTGTCTGCACAGGAAGGTAGAGATGAAGGATCAACCGTCCCGGGTGGCATGATGGCGATAGCGATGACGAGGGATGCGCGGACGGCGCTCCTCTGCCGTGCTGTGGATGCAATCAACACCAAACTGAGCCCTTCCTGTCAGTCGGGGATTGCCAGTGACCTATCGGGCTCATCACAGCCCGCCTTGTCCTAATTCTCGTGCATGTGGTATAATTATACCTAGAAGTGGGAAAGGTGACTCCGTCGTGCGGAAACGAAGACGTGGACCACTGAGTCATCTAGTCTGAGGGCAATGAGTAGCACCTCAGCAACTTTGATCCAGGCAGGAGGGTGATATGATCGAGGTCGTAGTCGAGAGCGTGCGGGTTAGCTTGATGTCACAGGATCGGATGGTGGTGCTCAAGGAGGTGGATCGCGAGCGCTATCTGCCCATCTGGATCGGTCCTTTTGAGGCAGACGCGATCACGATCCATCTACAAGGGGTGCAGGTGGCGCGTCCACTGACCCACGACCTGTTGAAGAATTTCATCGGCGCGTTGGGGGCAAAGGTCTCCCATATTGTGGTGAACGATCTGCGTAACAACACGTTCTTCGCTGAGATCACGTTGGACAATCACGGAAAAGAGCTCAAGATCGATGCCCGACCCAGTGATGCGATCGCCCTGGCAGTGCGCGTGGGCGCCCCGATTTTTGTGGCCGAGAAAGTGATGGAGCAAGCTGGCATCACCCCGGAACGGGAGATCGGCGAAGAAGAGGCGGTCACCACATCTGAGGAAGAAGAAAAAGAGGACCTGGAAGCCTTCCGCGACTTTGTCGAATCCCTCGATCTGGATGACCTGGGCGAGTGAAGGGATCTTTGCCCTGGTCAAATTTACCCCCTCTTCAGTTTGCACGCCTGATCCACGGGTGGATAGTCGAGCGATGAGTGAACCACCACGAGGTGGAGCAGAGCGACAGCCACCTGCGAATGTGGAAGCGGAAGAAGCAGTGCTGGGTGCACTGCTGATCGACCCGGATGCCATTTTGCGCATTGCCACCTTCCTGCAGCCAGCTGATTTCTACGTGCCTCGTCATCGGGCAATTTTTCAGGCAATCCTCGACCTGTATGAACGTCGCGAGCCGGCCGACCTGGTAACCCTGACCGACGAGCTGGAACGCCGGGGTCAGCTGGCATCGGTGGGCGGTGTGGCTTTCCTCACCGAACTGATCAACGCCACGCCGACCAGCATTCACGTGGAGTACTATGCGCGCATCGTGGAGCGCACCGCCGTGCTGCGCCGCCTCATCCACGCTGCCACCGAGATCGCCAAGCTCGCCTATCAGGACACCGAAGATGTCGATAGCGTGGTCGATCAGGCTGAAAGCCTTATCTTTGCCGTTTCGGAGAAGCGCATCGCGCGTGATTTGGTGCCCATCCGTCAGGTGCTCGATCAGTACTATGACCGGATCGAATATCTGATGCAGCACCAGGGCGAAATGACCGGCATTCCCACCGGCCTGGTCGACTTGGACAAACTGTTGGGAGGATTGCAGCGTTCCGACTTGATCATCATCGCCGGGCGGCCCGGAATGGGCAAGACCAGCTTGGCACTTTCCATCGCGTTGCAGGCGGCACGCCGTTGGAAAAAGCGCATTGCGATCTTCAGCCTGGAAATGAGCAGCGAACAAGTCGCCCAACGCCTTATCAGCGCCGAGACGGGAATCGACGCCCAACGACTGCGTCTGGGACAGATCCACGAGGACGAATTCAACATCTTTGTCGAGGCAACGCAGCTTCTTTCCAACGTTCCGATCTTCATTGATGACACGCCTGCCATCTCGGCGATGGAGATGCGTGCCAAAGCACGCCGCTTGCACGCGGAACATGGTCTGGATCTGATCATTGTCGACTATCTGCAGCTGATGCGCGGCGAACCCGGCAGCGACGGGAATCGGGTGCAGGAGATCAGCTTTATCTCACGCGCGCTCAAGTCGCTGGCCCGCGAACTGAATGTGCCCGTAGTGGCACTCAGTCAGCTATCGCGTGCCGTTGAGTCGCGCCAGGACAAGCGGCCTATGCTCTCCGACCTGCGCGAGAGTGGCAGCATCGAGCAGGACGCGGATGTGGTGATCTTCGTGTACCGCGACGTGGAGTACAACCCGGATACCGAGTTCCCCAACCTGGCCGAGATCCGTGTGGCTAAGCATCGCAGCGGGCCGACCGGAACTGTGTCTGCCTATTTCAAGAAAGAACTGGCCAAGTTCGAAAACGCAGAAGTGCGCCGCGAGGCGCTGGAAGAGCTGATCGGAGACAGATAGGGGCCCATGGACAGGCGCTTCGCGGGTTTCCCCGCGGGTGAGTTGCGCTACATCTCTGTGCCTGACCTGTTTTTCACCGGTTTGGCGCCGCTCGTCGATCACCTTGCCGAGATGAAGGTGATTCTGCACCTCATCTGGCTGCGCCAGCGGAGTGGCAAACAAGTGGTTACCCTGGAAGAGCTGAGCACGGATGAAACCCTCCTCGCCAGCCTCCGCGTTCTGGGAGATGATCCGATGCAGCAGCTCCAGGAAGGGCTCCGACGCGCGGAGCAACATGGTGCCGTATTGCACGCAAGCGTGAAGAGTTCCCATGGCTTGCATGAAATATACGCGTTGAACAGTGCTGAAGGTCAGCGGGCGATGGAACAAGTGCGCCGAGGTCAGCTGGGTGTCGAACGGGTGGTGGTGGTAGAGCGCCCGGCAGCCCCACCGCGTCCCAACATCTTCCAGCTCTATGAGGATAACATCGGCCTGATCTCCCCTTTGTTAGCCGATGAACTGCGTGAGGCCGAAGCGACCTATCCGGCTGAATGGATCGAGGAAGCGTTCCGCATCGCTGTCGAAAACAATGTGCGCAAGTGGCGCTATATCCAGGCGATCTTAGAGGGGTGGGCGACGCGGGGCAGGCAGGATCGCACGACGACGCGAGGTGGCGATAGGGAAAAACGCTGGTACACGGATGAAGAGTTCGAACGGTTCTTCAAGCACTGAGCACGAGGTCAAGCTCGCGGCGATGGCAGGACGTCGCTCGGTATGCCCCATCTGCGGCGGGGCTGGTTTCTTGCGCCGGGATGTGCCGGTAGGGCATCCCGACTTCGGCAAGGCATTCCCATGCGAATGTCAGCGGCCGCGCCTGGAGGCAGCACGCCTTAATGACCTGCGCGCGATGAGCAATCTGGAAGCGATGAGTCGCTATACCTTCGACACCTTCAAGCCTGAGGGGGTCGGACTCACCGAGGAGAAACGGCATAATCTGCGCAGCGCCTACGAAGCCGCGCGCGCCTTTGCCGCCAATCCCCAGGGTTGGCTGGTGTTGTTGGGCGGATATGGTTGTGGGAAGACACACCTGGCCGCCGCCATCGCCAACGAGCAGCTGGTATTGGGGCGCCCCGTGTTGTTTGTCGTCGTGCCCGATTTGCTGGATCACCTGCGGGCCACTTTCAGCCCGCATAGCCCCATCACCTACGACCGGCGCTTTGAAAATATCCGCAACGTGCAGGTGCTGGTCTTGGACGACCTCGGGACTCAGAGCAGCACCGAGTGGGCACGGGAGAAGCTGTTCCAGATATTTAACCATCGTTACAATCTGCGGCTCCCCACGGTGGTGACCTCCAACTGCAAATTGGAGCACATCGATGTGCGCATTCGCTCGCGTCTGATGGATCCCGACCTGGTGCGCATCTGCCACATCACAGCGCCGGATTATCGCAGCAGTGGCAGCGAGCTGCCGGGTTATGAACTCTCCAGCTTGGAGCTGCACCACGACCAGACGTTTGAGACGTTCCACTTGCGCGAGCACGAGCTGACGCGCGAGCAGGTCGAGAACCTGCGCCAGGTGCTCACCTTCGCGCGTCATTATGCGGCTCACCCCGAAGGCTGGCTGGTGTTGACAGGAGGTTATGGCACTGGCAAGACCCACTTAGCCGCAGCGGTCGCCAATGCGCGCCGTGCAATGGGGGATCACAACGTGCTGTTCGTGGTGGTGCCAGACCTGCTGGACCATTTGCGTGCCACCTATGCCCCGGACAGCCATGTTTCCTACGATACACGCCTGGACCAGGTGCGCAATGCGCCGTTGCTCATCCTGGACGACCTAGGCACCCACAGCGCCACGCCCTGGGCGCAAGAGAAGCTGTATCAGATCTTTAACTATCGCTACAACGCCCGCTTGCCCACCGTCATCACCATTGCAGATGGCGTCGAGGTAGATGCCCGCCTCAAGACGCGCTTGTTCAATGTGCAGCGCTGCACTCTGCTGCGATTGGACGTGCCCAGTTACCACGGATACCCCGAGACATCGCTCACCACATCCCGCCGTCGCAGGCAGCGCTGAGCACCCTCGGCTCTCCCTTCGAACGTCGGGCGCTCACACCTCGATCTCAAATAAGAGGTCCACTAATTCCTCCAGGGATTTTGCCAACCTCTCGCGATCACCTGCGTAACGGGCTTGCTCGATCGCATCGATTTTGGCTTGGAGCTGCTCCGTAACTTCCGCATCCAAGCGGCTGTTTTGCAGCAGCCGTCGTGCGCGGCTGAGTATCACCGCCACTTCGTCCATTTCGCAAGCATCAGGCGTGACCCCGACTCGTTGTGCTGCTAAAATGGCTGCCATTTGGGCTGCCGCACGGTTAAGCGCTTCTGCGCTCAGGCGTTCCTTGGTGGCCATCACCGTGATCGCCTTGTGTTGACCCGTCTTGCGATCGGTCGCTTGTACCCGCAGCTGCCCGTTGATGTCCATATCGAAGCGCACAGTCACGCGTGCCGGCTCACCTGGCACTTCGGGCTGCAGCCCTTCGATGCGGAAACGGCCCAACAGACGATTGTGGGATGCTACTGGGTGTTCTCCTTGATATACCACTATCTCAACGGTGTCCTGGCCAGGATATACGGTGCGAAAGACCTCCTCGTGAGTACACGGGATTGCCGTATTGCGCCGGATAATGGGACGATAGATGTCGGGCACCACCGAGCTGCCCATCGGGGTGGCGATCTCAATCCCCAGCGAGAACGGGGTCACGTCGACCAACACCGCGTCAATGGGCTGCCCGGCGATGATAGCCGCCTGCACGGCAGCGCCTAATGCCACCACCTCTTCTGGGTGAATGGCCATATGCGGTTCGATGCCCGTGTGTTCCGCCAACATCTGCCAGACTAACGGGATGCGCGTCGACCCGCCCACCAGAAGAATGCGGTCCAGGTCGCGCGGGGACAGGCCGGCATCCTGGAGCACGCGATCCACCGAATCCAACGTGCGCTGCACCAGATCTCGAATGAGGGTCTCAAATTCACGCCGCGAGACCTCGTATTCCAGGTGTAGTGGTTTCCCGCCGGATTCGGCCAGGAATTCCTCACGCATCCAAGCGAAAGGATGTTCAGAGAGCTCGATCTTGGCGCGTTCCGCGGCGCGCGTCAGACGTGCCATTGCGTAGTGGTCGCGCCTGAGATCGACGGCGTAGCGCTCGGCAAAGATGCGAGCGACGTGTTCGGCCAGTCGCACATCAAAATCATCACCGCCCAGCCAGGTGTCACCGTGGCTGGCGCGCACTTCGACCACTCCGGCGACCAACTCGATCAGCGAACAATCAAAAGTGCCACCGCCCAAGTCATACACCAGCACCAGCTGATCCTCGGCACGGTTCAGGCCGTAGGCCAGCGCCGCGGCGGTGGGTTCATGGATCATGCGCACGACCTCCAGCCCGGCGATTTCCCCCGCATCACGGGTTGCCTGACGTTGCGCGTCGGAAAAATAGGCTGGCACCGTGATCACCGCCCGACGCACCTCACATCGCAGGTTCTCTTCAGCGATCGACTTGAGCTCATGTAGGATGAAGGCGGAGATCTGCGGTGGGGTGAGGCTATAGCGTCCCAGCGTGATGCGCTCCGCAGCACCCATCATCCGCTTGACAGAGCGCACAGTGCGTTCTGGCGCAAACACAAATTGGTTACGGGCCGGGGTTCCCACCAGCCACTGACCTTGCGGTGACAGACCCACCACGGAAGGCAGCAGGCGCTCCCCCGCGCGCGTCAGCAGCTGTGGTTGACCATCCTGCACAACCGCGACCGCTGAGTAGGTCGTGCCCAGATCAATCCCAATGATCGGATCGTCCATACGTCCGCGCTCCTTCAGCTCACGGCACTGTCCTGTCCACTGTGGTGACCGTTTCGTGCCACTCTCCCCTGGATGGAGCAACCGATGGTCCAGGACGTGAGACAATCACGTCGGCATACCGCAGGATGCTGTTGCGCGTACGATACCCGCGCCGTT
>JANXAX010000061.1 GCA_025062175.1 Anaerolineae bacterium
ATGAAGGGCGGCCAATCGGCACACCCGAACTGCCCCATCCGTGGGAAGCCGGCTACAAGGACACTGTGATCGCCTATCCCGGGCAGGTTACACGCATCAAAGCCAAGTTTGATATCGAAGGGCTTTTTGTCTGGCACTGTCACATCCTCGAGCATGAGGATAATGAGATGATGCGGCCCTACTATGTCGGGCCGATACCGGAGGATCTAAGAGGGAAACTGGGGCTTGGCTAAAGTCCTAGGTGCGTCGAGGGGTGAATATCCTGACTCCGAAAGGTTCATCGTCGAAGGCAAGAAGGAGCGGCGTCGTGCTCATAGAACAATTTCCCCTTTGAAATGTGGTATGATGTCTCTGCAGTGGATCATCGTGAATTCGGGATCCCGGGAAGCTGTCTCAGCTCATAGGATCTTTACAGACCCAACAGATCCGCTACCCAACCCAGGCCAAGCGCTTCTAACGTGGGGCGAGTGGGAATGCCAGTTTGGACATCCCATCCTGCCATAGCGTAATAAGTGTCCATCGCGCGCCGCCATTCCTCACGGTCCAGCACATAGCCGTCGCTGGGCCCGCCCTGGAGTGGTCGGGTGAAGAAGCGCTCGGGCAGAGTGTCGTGCTCACGCCCGATGCCCTCACGCGCGTTGAAGGCACGCAACATATTTAGCCGCCGCTCGCCCACCTTCATAATCTCATATAGGCTGACATCCCAACCGGTCACCGCACGCACCATCTCGGTCAGCTGGTTCATGCTGTAGAGATGCCAGGCCGGGCCATAGACGAACTGACACACGCTGAGGCTGTCCAACGCGCTGTAGGCATATTGGGTGACCAGAGCATAGCGCACCATCTCGGCATTCAGGCTGAGCGGCGGCTGCGGATCGTGCAGGCCAATCTGCGCCATACGTTCCGGATAAGGGGCATAGGCCGGATCGTGCTCATGCGATTGATGATCCGCACCAAAGGGATTGGCGGCGTAGATGATCGCCAAGGTACGCTTGACCTGCGGCATATGCGCCGGCGCTTCCTGGTTCTTCGACGTGATCAGGAAACGCTCGCTGCCACGACCGAGGCGCTGTGCCGCTCGCGCTGAGCCCTCAGCCAGCAGGTCACCGAAACCCTCGCGCCGGCCGATCATCTCCGTCAGCCGCACCACTGCCTCGGCATTGCCGAAGCGCAGCTCCAAGCCGCCGGTGTCCTCTAGGGTGAGCAACCCGTTTTCGAAACATTCCATCGCCCAGGCAATGGTGGCGCCGCACGAGATAGTGTCCAGACCGTACTTGTTGCAGTTCTCGTTCGCCTTACAGACAGCAGCCAAATCGTGCACGCCACAATAGGAACCCAACGTCGCGAGCGATTCATACTCCGGGCCGCCATAGGTGGGGTCGAGCGGGTAAGGCCCCTCACGCTTTTCCACCACACGTTTGCAGCGTACCGCACAGGCATAGCAGGTATCGCGACCCAAGCGCTCCTGCTGCCCCTGCGCCGCACCACGGAGCAACGTCTCATACAATGTCGGACCGTCGAGCGCCTCATAGTGCTCGAACACCCCGCTGGCATAGTTGCGCGTCGGCAACCCGCCATCGGCGTTGTTGAGGCCGATCACTTCCGAGGTGCCATACTTGGATAGGCCAGCGATGTCGGATTGGGGCAGCTGTTTGGCGCCCCAGCGCGCCAGCGCATGGAGCGCCGCCGGGTCTGCGACCTCTAGCTTCTGAGTGCCACGCACCGCAATAGCTTTGAGGTTTTTGGCGCCCATCACAGCACCCATACCAGTACGTCCGTTGGCGCGGCTGCACATGTTTATCAGCGCGGCGAAGCGTACCCCTTTCTCGCCCGCTGGCCCGACTTGCAGCACTTGGACTTTATCGTCGCCCAGCTCGTGGCGCAGCATCGCCTGCACCTCACCCGTGACACGTCCCCACAGATGGGTGGCGTCGCGCAGCTCCGCGTGACCATCGTGCAGCCACAGATAAACCGGGCGCGGTGCCCGTCCCGTGACGACGATGCCGTCGAAGCCAGCGAATTTCAGCTCCGCCGGAAAGAACCCCCCAGCCTGCGAATCGCCGATGCAGCCGGTGAGCGGGGACTTGGCCGCGACCGTCACCCGGCTCTGACCGGATATCGGCGCGCCGGTGATCACGCTCAGGAACAGTGCCAGCATATTTTCGGGTGCCAGCGGGTCGACACCTGCCGGCATGCCGCGCAGCAGGTAGGTGAGCGCCATAGCACTGCCCCCCATATACTTGCGATAGAATTTCTCCTCGGGTTGCTCAATATGCAGTGCACCGCGGGTGAGATCGACGTGCAGAATGCGTCCGTGATAACCGTATGGCATTGTCCTCCGCTCCTCTTGTATTTCACCCTCCGCCCACCGGCGTGTAAATTACGAGTTGATCTCCTTCCTGGAGCACCTGCTCGCTTGAGACGTGCGCACGGCCGTTGACGGAGACGAGCACCCGCCGTTCGATACCCAGCTTGGCCAACACATCTCCCACTGTGGCAGCATCGGGCAGCTCCAGCGTTGTCCGCCCCTTTGCCGCAGGCGGCAATTGGTCGCGCAAGATCCCATGAAGCTGGATCGAGACGCGCATCGGCTAGCTCTTCATCCTTTCGCCCTTTTCCTCGTGCATGAAAATCCAACCCACCACTTCGCCGATGTTGATCTCCGGTTGCAGCTGCCAGGTGGCGGGGTCGGACATCGGGCGCACGTATTGCGAGCTGGAATCAAAGTCGGGATGCGGTAGACGGTTAGCCTCGGCCAGGATGGCGGTCATGCGCGCCTGCCAGCCGGCCATGTTGCTGACGCGCAGGTCGATCCACTCTGTCTCCGCCCAGCGATCGATCTCCTCAGGTGTGGCATCCCATTTCTGCCATTCCCAACGGTGGTCGTAGCGTCCCCGGTTGGCACATAGCAAGGTGCGGCCATCGGGCATCAGGATGGGGATACCGATAGAAATGGCCTGGCTGCGCAATTTTTGGTCTTCGCACACCAGCTGTGCTACTGCGCGCGCCATACTATGTGGATCGCTCTCTGCAACGGCCTGGATGGTGCGATAGACGCGCTTGAGCATATACGCTTCGAACAGGAGTTTCGACAGGCGTGGTGGTCCCAAGATTTCAAAGGCGACGCTGTCCACACCGTGTTCGCGTTCCAGACGGCGGGCGAACTCGATGGCGCGATGGCGCAGCACGCCGGCACGATAGCTCGGGCTCATCACCGCACTGTCCAACGCGCCGATGATGTCCCGCCCGGTGTTGATCCCCTTCAACTCACATACTACGTTGAAGGCGATGTCCTCCGGGGTCACACCTTCCATCTGGCCCACGGTGGTGATCACGGTGAACTCGGCCAGGGAAAAGTAGCCGTTTTCGCCCGTGTCAATGTAGACCGACTCCAGAACTCCGTCCAAACGTTGCCCGGCTTGCTGCTGTGCCAAATTGAAGGGCTGCCCGGCTAGCACGATCCCCTGCTCGGGCGGACAGTCATAGAGCGGGATTTCGCGGCCCCGGCGCTTGATCGGCCCGTAGCCGATTTGCTTCCAGGTGATCGCTGCTGTAGGTTTGATCTCCTTGATGGCCGGTGCACCGGGTGTGCGTGCCATCAGGAAGAGTAACAAGCTGTGCGCCCCAGCCATGGCCGCTTTGCTCAGCAGCACGCGTGAGGGCTTCTCTTCACCGTGGGTGTACGGGATGTTCAATCCCATGCCGCCCGTGCCACTGGTGCCGACTTTGAGGTAGGCCTGGGTGCCGGCGCGGCGCATCGCTTCATAGAGGATCTGCACGTGGCGCACCAGCTGCGGCACATAGAGGCTGGCCAGCAGGCGTTCCACGGCTGCGACGTAATCGTCCACCGCGGGGGCGGCGATTTCTTTGCCCATGTACCAGACTTCACGCGCGCGGTCATAGATGTCCAGCACTTCAGCCGCGCTGGTATAGATGTCCTGATAAGCCAGTGCCGTGGCGGTGTTGATGCAATCCACAATCGCATCGGGGACGATACCGGGGGCGAAGTCGGTGCGCCCCATGACGAGCTGTGCCAGGAAAGAGTTCTCCAACGTCGCCGGGGTCATCTCAGCCAAGACGTCTTCAAACACCCAGCGGCGATATTCGGGATTGGCCAGCACCTCCGGTCGGGTCTTGTCCTTGAGCGCGGTGCGCACGAAGACATTGCCCCACACGGGTAGCAGCTTGACCGGGCTGCCGGCGAACTCGGCGCGCAGACGTTCCACTGCTTTGCGCGCTTCGTCCTCTAATAGCGAGCTGACGATCAGCATAGCTGGGGATTCGGCCATCAATTGGCGGCAGACTGCCATGCCGACCAGCCCATAGCCGCCCAGCACGAGAATCGTGCGATCCTTGATCTCCATTGACCAGCACCTTAATCAAAATATCGGATGGGATCGGGACTGGAACAGATATGAACACCCCTTCCCCATCGCAGCAGCTAAGAAGATGGGGAAGGGGCCGCGACGGTGTGGCAGTGAGCTCATTCCTTTCCTGCCTGGTTTGCCAGGATGATCGCCTCGGCGACCTCGCGCATCGGTTTGCGCAAGTTCATGCTCATCTTCTGGATCTTGCGGAAGGCATCTGCCTCGGTGAGCCCTTGGGTGTCCATCAGGATACCCTTGGCACGGTCTACCAGTTTGCGCGTCTCGAAGGCCAGCTTAAGGTCCGCCACCTCTTTGCGCAGTGCCTGGAACTCTTTGAAACGTGCCAGCGCAACTTCGATCGCCGGCGCCAAGTCGGCCTCCTGGAACGGTTTGACCAGATAGGCCACCACTCCTGCCTCACGCGCACGCTCGACCAGGTCCTGCTGACTGTAAGCAGTCAACAAAATGACCGGGGCGATCTGCTCCGCGGTGAGGATCTTGGCGGCTTCGATGCCGTCCATATCGGGCATCTTGATGTCCATGATGACGATGTCCGGCCGCAGCTCGCGTGCCAAGTTCACGGCGCTGCGCCCATCACCCACCTCGCCGATCACCAAATAACCCAAACTGGTCAGCATCTCGCGCAGTTCTGTCCGAATGATCGACTCATCCTCGGCGATGATGATGCGCGTACGTTCTTTACGTTCGGTTGTACGCTGTGTCTTGCTCATTGCTCACCTCCCAATATCGATTTCGGAAAGGTCACCACGGCTTCAACCCCATTACGGTTGTGTATCTCGAGCACACCTTTCAAGTCCTCCTGCACCAATGTGCGCACGATGTACAATCCCAGACTGCGCGACTCGGCCTCGGACAGGTCGAAATCGGCCGGCAGGCCACTGCCGTCGTCGCGCACACGCATAATCACGCGATCGCCACCATTTTCCAGGATCACCTGGATATGGCCTCTCGTGCGTTCCTCAAAGCCATGTTCCAGCGCATTCTGCAGCAGCTCGTTGAGCACCAGGGCACAGGCCGTCGCCTGGCGCGATGGCAAATAGATCGGCGGGCCTTCGATGCCGATGATAATGTGCTTATCCGGCGCAACCAACCCTTGTTGCACCTGGGTGACGATGCGACCGCTCACTTCGCGCATATTAATCATGCGCGCTTCTTGCCGCGAAAGGAACTCGTGGATCACCGCGACGCTGAGGATGCGATTGACCGCCTCTTCGATCGCCTGACGTGCTTCCGTGCTGCTGGCACGGCGTGCTTGCATCCGCAACAGCGCCGCAATGGTTTGCAAGTTGTTTTTGACCCGGTGATGCAGCTCCTGGATGAGCGCCGTCTTGACGCGCAGCTCTTGTTCGCGGCGACGCTCTTCGGTGATGTCGCTCACCACTAGAATCACGTGGCTGATCTCCTCGCCGGGCGACCGGGCGATCAACCGACGCCATAAGGGTGGGGCCACGTTCCATAGCGGCAGTGCCTTCTTGATCCAGGTACGCCCACCGGTCTCCTCGTTTTGTTCCAAACAGCGCTGCTGGCTCATCGCCGCGCGCACGAGCGCATCATCTTGGGTGGCCAAATTGCTCAACGGTCGCCCGACTAAATCGCCCAGGTAGCCGATGCGCCGGTAGAGATTCATCGCCACCCCGCTGACATAGCGGATAGTGCGCGTCCGGTCCACAACCATGATGCCATCGCTCTCGCGAAAGGGGGAGAGCATATCCGCGCCGATGAGACGGCCATATTGCGCCATGCGCTGCAGCTGCAATGTCGCCTGTTGGAACACGCGCGAACGCCGTCGCTGACGTTCATGTTCCAAGAGGTTGATCTCGACGCGCAGCGTGGCGATCATCTGGCGCGTGCCCGGTCGCCACACCGGATAGACTTGGACGACGATTGGCGCGCCATCGCTGGTGAAACCCTGGCGATTGTGCGTCTCGCAGCTGAACAAAATGTGGCTCAGCCGACGCTGGGCTGGCTCATCCAAGCGCTGGCCCACCATTGAACGGGTGTGCACCGCCGCGACCGAATGCGGCTGCGCATGGGCCAGCACCCAACACGGCTGACCGGGCTGCCAGCTGCACAGCAGGACGTCCGCCCGGCTGATGTCGGCTACGATGGGGATCTGGCCCTCGATCACTCTCAAAAAGGCCACATCGTCCTCAGAGAGGTAGGTGCACTGTGTATAAACTGAGGTATCTTCTCGGGTGACAGCGCCGTCCTGCATGTCGATCTCACCCGCTATGCCAGGTTTGGCATCGCGCTCCGGAGCGATCTCACGCGCCTTGCGTTTGCCAAATTATACACAAAGCGAGATGTTGTGACAAAACAATTGATAAATCATAGCTGGCTTTTACAATTTACCCCGTTCGAATCCGGATCACGGAGGATGTTGAAAAAGTCCCTTATATCCACTCAGATCTTCAATGGGAAAACAGGTTGATAAAGACGGCAACTAAAACGTCTTTCAACACCTTCGGATCATGTATCTTTGACTGTACGCATTTTATCATTATACTTGTTCAAATATAAGCAGAGGAGCTGAAAGCAAGAGCGCACCAGCTCCTCCTTATTTGTGTATATACTGTGGCTCGATCTCCGCTCAGCTGAGCGCAGCACCGCTGTAACCGATTGTGATGCGACGAAGGATTCTCATCCGATATGTCATCCTCCTGTTGCTGGGAATGTTGGGTGGGTGGCTCGCTAGTAGCGCGGGCTACACCGGTGCCTGGACCAGAGCGCAGGACGATTTCCCCGATGTCTGTGCGGAGAGCGCCGACAACCTAGTGCGCAACTGTCAATTTAACGAGGGGATGAGCCATTGGAACACGTTCGTAGAGGCGGGCGGTGTGCCCATCTTTGGGGTGGAACACACATTTCCCGCATGCGACTCGCCCAAATGCCCCGCTTTGCGCATCTACGCCTCTGACTGGTTCGTCGGTGGAGTGTATCAGCCGATCCATGGTGTCGTGCCCGGCGCGACCTATTGGGCCAATGTGATCTGGCTAGTCTACCATCCCGCTGGTCAGCTCAACGGCACAGTGGGGCGACGCATCGGTATCGACCCGACCGGGGGTACGGATCCCACCTCACCTGCTATTGTGTGGAGTCCGGAGATCTGGCATAGGTTCGACAGCTGTCCGTACAAAATCTGCCGCGAGCTGCAGGTGCAGGCCACGGCCCAAAACACCACCATCACTCTGTTCATCCGTATTGCCGCCACGTGGAAACAGCGGCGTGCAGAGTTCGCGTTCGTGCCAGTGCAGTTCTTCAGTGAACCCGAGTCGTTCTGGATTGACGATGTGGGCCTCATCCCCGTCGGAGATGTGTCGCTGGCGATGACCATGCCACAGCCGGAAGTCCCTACTGATACACCGTTGCCCGTCGCTCCCATCGTGCCGAACACCGCCACCTGGATTGTCGAATCGACACTTGCTTCTGGGATTGCATCTGCGCCCACCGAGACCGCGACAGCGACCGTGACCCCGTCTGCAACGCCGACGTCCACGTGGACGCGCCTGCCAACCATCACGCCGACAGCCACACGAACCCCTACCTCCACACGCCCGACACGCCTTCCCACCAGCACGCCGCGCCCCACCGCGACGGCCACGCCGCAGATCTTTTTCTTCGCCGGTGCGTTGCCATTCCTCGGCGGAGGCATCCTGTGCCTAGGAGGCGGCGTATTCACTTTATCCGTGCTGAGCGGGATGATATGGATGGGCATACGCCGTGGAAATGTGCATAAAATGGCCCCAGCACGTTGCCATCCCCTCCACGCGCGGCATCCGGTTGCGCCGAGCGCATCATCCCAAGGGCGGCGGATGGATGCGAGCCTGTCCCATCGAGAAGGCTCACCAGAAAGTGGACCGAAGATTGAAAGAGAGGATGACCTGGATGACCGCTCAGCTTGAATGTCCGCGTTGTGGAACGTCTTATCCGCTGGACGAGGTGCGCTATCTGTGCGACTGTGGCAGCCAGCTGGATGTCAGTCACGACTTGGGTGCATTGCGTGCCCAGATCACGCGCACCATCTTCGATGCCCGGCAGCGGGGTGCGCCCACGCCGCACCTCTGTCCCGAGAGAGACAGCGGTGTCTGGCGCTATCGCGAGCTTATCCTGCCTGTGCCCGCGGAAATGATTGTCTCCCGACCGGAGGGGAACACACCGCTGTATCAGCATCCCCGTCTGTCGGAGTGGGTGGGCGTGGATTGTCTATATCTAAAACACGAGGGAGAAAATCCCAGCGGTTCTTTCAAGGATCGAGGGATGACCGTCGGGGTGACCCAGGCACGCTGGTTGGGTGCGCGTGCGGTGGCGTGTGCCAGCACAGGCAACACCAGTGCCTCTCTGGCAGCCTACGCGGCGTTGGCCGGCCTCCCAGCGATCGTTTTCATCCCTCAGGGCAAGATCGCGGCGGGAAAGCTGGCACAGGCGCTCGCCTATGGCGCCCATACCCTGCAGGTGACCGGCGACTTCGACGATGCTATGCGGTTGGTGCAGCACATCTGCGATGAGATGGGCATTTATCTGCTCAATTCACTCAACCCTTTCCGGCTGGAAGGGCAGAAGAGCATCATCTTTGAGACGATTCACGGTCTCAACTGGCAACCGCCGGATTGGATCGTGTTGCCGGCAGGCAATTTGGGCAATACGGCGGCCTTTGGCAAGGCGCTCTACGAGCTCCAACAGCTGGGGCTGATCACCCAGATGCCGCGTCTGGCGGCCGTCCAAGCGACGGGCGCTAACCCGTTCTATCAGAGTTATCAACTAGGCTTCCGCCAGGCGGTGAAAGTGCGTGCCGAGACGGTTGCCACGGCGATTCGCATCGGCGCCCCAGTGAGCTATGAACGGGCCGTGCGCAGCCTGCGTTGGACGAATGGCCTGGTGACCCAGGTGAGTGACGCCGAGATCATGGATGCCAAGGCAATGGTCGATCGTGCCGGCATCGGCTGCGAACCTGCTTCGGCGGCTGCCGTGGCCGGGGTGCGCAAGCTGGTCGCAGAGGGTGTAATACGCCCGAGCGAACGGGTGGTGGCAGTGTTGACCGGCAATCTGTTAAAAGACCCGGCCGCCACAGTAAGTTATCACACTGGCGAGTGGCCGGAAGCACAGTTCGCTAATCGGCCACGTGCGGTCTCGGCGCATCCTGAGGAAGTGCGCCGAGTGATCGAGAGTATTTTGTAGGGGGAGGAAAGGAGCGATGTCCAAGATTCCGGTGGGAGTTCTCGGCGCAACCGGTGCGGTCGGGCAGCGTTTCGTCGAGCTGCTCGCGGATCATCCATGGTTTGAGCTGGCAGTGCTGACCGCCTCGGATGCCTCAGCCGGCAAACGCTATGGCGATGCCTGTCGTTGGCTGCTTTCAGCGGATATGCCGGCCAGCGTGGCCGATATGATGGTGCAGGAGACGGCGCCTGGCGTGGAATGTGACCTCGTCTTCTCGGCGCTTCCGGGTGACCGCGCTGGTGAGATCGAGGAAGCCTTCGCCGCGGCCGGCTATGGGGTGTTCAGCAACGCCAGCGCGCATCGTCAGGATGTTGACGTGCCCCTGCTTATCCCTGAAGTCAATCCAGACCATTTGGCGTTATTAGAGGTCCAGCGGGCACGGCGGGGTTGGAAACGGGGGTTCATCGTCACCAATCCCAATTGTACCGCTGTGATGCTGACGATGGCGCTGGCGCCGTTGCACGCCGCTTTTGGCCTAAAGGCAGTTCTGGTGACCACGATGCAGGGGTTGTCGGGCGCCGGATATCCGGGCGTGCCCTCACTGGATGCCTTGGACAACGTGATCCCCTATATCAGCGGCGAGGAGGACAAGGTGGCCAGCGAGCCCCGCAAGATGCTGGGTCGTTTGGTGGACGGTGCCATCCAGTACGCTGATTTTGTCATCAGCCCGCATTGCAATCGGGTCTCCACGCGCGAAGGGCATCTGGAAACGGTCTCCGTTTCCTTTCGGCAGAAAGCCACCTTAGAAG
>JANXAX010000062.1 GCA_025062175.1 Anaerolineae bacterium
AAGCCAACACTGCCGGCAACATGCGCTCGACCACCTCATCGAGATAATCGTCGGGGCGGTTGCGATATTCGGGTGGGATCGCATGCGCGCCCAGAAAGGTGGGCACCAACTCCACCGGATGCGCGTAGTGGTCTCCCGCGCCTGACAGCGCTGCAATAGCAGCCAGCATCTTCAGCTCGCCGGCAACGTCCAGTGCGTAGCCGGTTTTCACTTCAGCGGTGGTGGTGCCGAGTGCCAGCATCGTGTCCAGGCGCATCCGGGCAGAGGTGATCAGCTCGTCCAGAGGAGCAGCCCGCGTGGCGCGCACTGTCGTCAAGATACCGCCGCCGGCCTCCAAGATCTCTAAATAGGTTTTGCCGAGCAGGCGTTGTTCGAACTCTTCAATCCGGTCACCGGCATATACAGCATGTGTATGGGCATCCACCAAACCGGGACAAACAGCATGGCCGTGGGCATCGATGTACCGCCGTGCCGTGTACTCCGCGCATAGCTGTTTGGAGGGACCCACAGCAATGATCTGTCCATCATCCACCGCCACCGCGCCATCCGGTATCATCCCGACATCTGCCATGGCGCGTCCACGCTTGGCTCCTTGTGGAGCGGCACAGGTGATCAGCTGGTCAGCATGGTGAATGAGCAAGTCAACCTTCGGCATCGTTCTCCTTTCCAGACAGCACCAGATCACTTTGTATTATAGCAGAGCGTTAATATTACGTCAAGTTCTTGCTCAGAAGGGGTGTATTTCAGATTGGGGGTGAATAGAAGCGGCGGTGGCGGAATTGCGACAGTTATCCGGGGCGTGGCGGTCGGGGAATGGTTACAGCCGCCTGTTCACGTGCAGCTCGGTTTGAAACCCATCTTGCCCCAGAAGTGAAATGTATCTCTCTGCCGGAATAGGTTGACCCACTCCGCGCAGGCGGAGTATAATTCCGGCTGGCGATGGAACACCTACTTCCACCTGCTACTTGGCGACTTCTGATCACACCGCCTGCCGAGGGTGCGATGAACATGGCGGTGGATGAAGCCATCCTCCATGCCCTGGCCGACGGCAAGGGTCGTCCGACGTTGCGCTTCTACCAATGGCATCCTCCGTGTCTTTCCTTGGGCTACAATCAACCCTGTAGCGATGTGGACACCGAGGCATGTGCCCGTCTGGGCTATACCTGGGTGCGCCGCCCCACGGGCGGACGGGCGATTTTGCATTGCGACGAGCTCACCTATAGCGTGATCGCCCCGGAGGACGAGCCACGGGTGCGGGGAGGTATCACCGAGTCCTATCGTCGTCTGAGCCAGGGACTGCTGGCTGGGTTGCGCATTCTGGGTGCGGACGTGTTCCAGCCGCAAGAGGAAAAGGTGCTCAATGCGCCACAAGGGGCGGCTTGCTTTGACACCCCTTCGAATTATGAGATCACCGTAGGGGGCAAGAAGCTGATCGGCAGTGCCCAGGTACGTCGCCGGGGACAAGTATTGCAACACGGCGCGTTGCCGCTCTACGGAGATCTCGACCGCATCTTCGCCTGTCTGCGCACCCAAGCCGGATGTCGTTCGCTGCGTGAGCGGGCAATCACCCTGGAACAGGCGTTGGGACGCGCTGTCTCGTTTGAAGAGGTCGTCCAGGCATTACGACAGGGATTTTCACAAGCGCTTAATCTTGAGCTGGTAGAAGATACCTTGAACGCATATGAACAACACCTGGCGGAGCAGCTTTATCACACCCGCTATACCACGCCCGAATGGAATTGCCGGGTATGAGATCACAACCCTACAGACGCGAGGTAGATCCTAATGGTGATCGGGGTTTGTACTCTGGAACTCAGCTTGCCAGCTGCGACCTCTTTAAAAGACAAACGACAGGTGATCAAAAGCTTAATGACACGCCTGCGCAATGAATTCAACATTTCCGTGGCCGAGGTGGGGGCACAGGATCAAAAGCAATGGGCTGTCGTGGGAATCGCCTGTGTCTCCAGTGACCGCGACTATGCCCATGGCTTGCTCAGCCATGTGGTCAATTGGGTGCAGCGCAATCGACTGGACTGCGATTTGGCCGACTATCAGGTACAGATCATGTGAGCTGTGATCAGGGCAGATATTGCAGGGTTTTCAACATCCGCGCGATCGCTTCGTCAGGCGCGTTTCGGGCTTCCGGATCAGTCAAACAGTGGAGCGCATACTCGCGCATGGCCAACAGGGCAGCCTGATGCGCCGCGCCGCGAATCGCAGCCAGTTGAGTCAACACGTCCATACAGTCCCGACCTTGCTCGATCATGCGGCACACGCCGCGCACCTGGCCTTCCAGCCGCAGCAGACGATGAAGCAGCTTCTCCCGTGCTTCGGGGCTGAAAGTTGACTTGTTCTCTGTTTGGATCGTCATCTTGTGCCACTGCGCACGATCACCAGCCATGCGAGGTCATCGCCGACTTGCGATCCGCAGTCGGCGACCGATCTTGCCCGAGACGGTCGCCGACCCATGACCGCCCTGCTTCAGGAAGGTGCACGACCTTCTCCTCACCGGATGCTTCAACCCACCGGCCCGCATGCAGGGGCTGTGGCACCCGTTCCTTGAGATGAAGCAGCCCCTGCTCGCAGACCGAAAAGAGACAACACTTTGCGCGCCTCTCGACTGCCGCACCGTGGACAGATCAGTTCGCCCTTATCTGTCCCGGGACGCACCAGTTTCTCGTATCGCTCACCACAATTCTGGCACACATACTCGTAAATTGGCATACTTGCTTGTTCCCTTCCCTGTCGTAGGATCTCCACTCATTTCAAAAGTGCTGCCAGCTTGCTAGTGATCACCTGCTTGGGCACAGCGCCCACTTGTTGATCAACCACCTGACCATTCTTGATAAACAGGAGCGTGGGAATGCCGCGCACGCCATACTTGCTGGCCCACAGCGGATTTTGGTCTGTGTCCACCTTGGCTACGATGGCTTTGCCGGCATATTCCTTGGCCACCTCCTCGAGCACCGGGGCGATCATGCGGCACGGACCGCACCACGGCGCCCAAAAGTCCACGATGACCGGCAAGGGGGATTGGAGCACCACTTTCTCGAAGGCGTCGTCGTTCACGTGAATCGGGCTGTCAATCACTTGTTGGGTCATTTTGATAATCCCTCCGTTTGCTTAGCATGATGCTTATATACCCCCTAGGGGTATCTGAAACCATTTTACTACCAAGGCACTCTTCTTGTCAAATTTGCATGTTTAGTGGAGCGCATTTCAATTCGGGGTGGCAAAGACATTCCCATCACCCCCGGTTTCTTAGGGCATCGCTTAAATGATGTATAATGGTAGGGCTTACGTTCCATTTCCAGGCTTAGGAAGGGATCGAACCGCGTGGCTCACGTCTATGTTGCCCTAGATCTGGAGACCACTGGTCTCAGTGTGGAACGCGATGCGATCATCGAAATCGGTGCGGTCAAATTTCGCGGCGGGCAAGTGTTGGATGAATTCTCCAGCTTGATCAACCCGGGTTTCCGGATTCCCTACGTCATTCAAGAATTGACCGGCATTCGCGACGAGATGGTTCGTGATTGGCCGCCTGTTACGGAGGTTTTGCCCCGCCTGGAACGCTTTATCGGCACTTGTCCGGTCGTCGGGCATAACATCAGCTTCGACCTGGCATTTCTCAACCGCTACGGAGTGTTGCGCGATAATCCCTCGATTGATACCTTTGAGCTGGCCAGCATTTTGCTGCCTCACGCTGGCCGTTATAGTTTGGAGAAGCTTGCCCAATCTTTAGGGATCGTGGTAGAAGCGCATCACCGTGCCTTAGATGATGCGCGGACAGCCCATCGCCTTTTTGTCGCCTTGCTCGACCAGGCACATCGTCTGGACCCCTCCGTCATCCGCGGGGTGAGCCGCATAGCGCAGCGCTCGAACTGGTCGCTCCGGCCGGTGTTCGTTGATCTTGAGCAAAGACGATCCCGCACGACTTTCAGCACCAGCTTGGGACAACAATTGGCCGCGAAGGGGATGCTTGGCGGTGGTGGAGGAAGCGGTTGGCTGTCTTCCGCGCGTCGCCTCGGTGAGCGCGAAGAGCCACTCCAACCGAGCGGGACGATCCGACCACTCGATGTGGAGGCTCTGGTCGCACTGCTGGACCGAGATGGTCTGCTTGCCCGTCGGCTGTCTTATTATGAGCATCGTCCGGAGCAGATCACGATGCTGCGGCGGGTGGCGGAGGCTTTCAACCGTGGCGAAACGGTGATGATCGAGGCGGGCACCGGCCTGGGCAAGTCACTGGCCTATTTGCTCCCGGCAGTGCATTGGGCGGTGCAAAATGGTCAGCGGGTCGTCATCGCCACGCACACGATCAACCTACAGGATCAGCTGCTCAACAAGGACATCCCGGAGTTACAGCGCATCCTGCCGTTCGAGTTCAAGGCGGTTGCGTTGAAAGGACGCACCAATTACGTCTGTCCGCGGCGGGTGCGCCAGATGCGCGCCGAACTGGAAGCGCGCCAGGCTGGTTTGCCTGGCATCTCATCCTCGCTTTCCGATGAAGTCGCCCTGCGCGTGCTAGCGCGGGTGCTGGTGTGGATGGAAACCACCCTCACAGGCGACAAGCAGGAGCTCTTTCTGCCGACTCCCGAGGAGAACGTCATTTGGAGCTATCTCTGCAGCGATGCGGAACTCTGCACCCCGGAGCTGTGTCGGCGCGAGAATTGCTTTTTCCAGCGCGCACGGCGCGCTGCCGAAAGCGCTCATGTCGTAGTGGTCAACCACGCGCTGTTGTTCGCCGATGTGGCGACCGAGAACCGTGTGTTACCGGAATATCACTATCTCATCATCGACGAGGCCCACCATCTCGAGGACAGTGTGACCAGTCAGCTGAGCTTTCATGTGAGCCTTGCCGCGCTGAAACGCTTGTTGGACGATCTCAGCGAACCGACGGCGCCGCAGCGCTACCATGGTTTCCTGGCGAGCTGCATCCCACAGGTGCGCCAGGACTTGCCGGCGGGGGAGATCGAGCCGTTGCAAGCGCTCGTCACACTATGCCACACAGCGGTGGCGCAGGCGCGTGCCACGGCGCACACCCTGTTCGACGACTTAAAGACCTTCCTAGAGCTTCACGGGCCGGTCGATCACAATACGTCTTATGAACGGCGGCTGCGTCTGACACCCGCCACGCGCCGTCAGCCGGCTTGGGATAAAGTGGAAATGGCGTGGGCGGAGCTGAATGATGATCTGAGCCGATTGAGCGGGCATCTGGGCAATCTGATGCAGCTGGTCTCACACTGGGACGACCGAGTGGGGTTGCGCGCCGCGGAGGAGCTCTTGAGTGAACTGAACAGCTACCGCACGCGCCTGGATGTATTCCGGGCTCAATGCCAAACCATCCTAGAAGCAGAGGTGACACACACCGGCCAGCACGTCTACGTAACCTGGCTGGAACTCGCCAACCCGGAACAGACGCCCACGTTACATGCAGCGCCGCTGCATGTGGGAAATCTGGTGCGCCGCCATCTGTTTGAAGCGAAGGAGACAGTTATCCTGACCTCGGCGACGCTGCGCACCGGGGAGAGCTTCGCGTATCTGCGCGAGCGGCTGGGAGCAGAAGATGTCAGTGAGCTAGTGTTGACTTCTCCGTTTGATTACCGCACTTCCACGCTGCTCTATTTACCGACCGACATCCCTGAGCCAGGGCAGCCGGGATATCAGCGCAAACTGGAGACTGCGTTGCTCCGCCTGGTCCGTGCCACCCGTGGTCGCACGCTGGTGCTGTTCACGTCTCACAGCCAGCTCCGCCACACGGCCAACGCGCTGCGCGAAGCGCTGGGCCAGGATGAAATTGTGTTGCTGGAACAGGGGGCCGGTTCACGCGCTCACCTGTTAGAGCGTTTCAAAACCACTGAACGTTGTGTCTTGTTCGGCACGCGCAGCTTCTGGGAGGGCATCGATGTGGCCGGCGAGCAGCTGAGCTGTGTCGTCATCACTCGCTTGCCGTTTGACGTGCCTGACGACCCGGTCTTCGTGGCGCGCAGCGAGGCCTACGCGGATCCCTTCTATGAGTTTTCCCTCCCAAACGCCATTTTGCGCTTCCGCCAGGGATTCGGGCGCTTGATCCGCTCACGCCGTGACCGCGGCGTGGTCGTGTGCATGGACCGGCGCATCCTCACCAAGGCATATGGCCAGGAATTCCTGCGTTCCCTGCCGGATTGTACTCGCCAGCAGGGCCCTCTGGCGATGTTGCCTGCCATAGCGGCGCGATGGATTGACGGAGAGACGAGGTGATAAGGTGCACCGAGAATCGCTACACTCCCTATTGTGGGGACGGACGCTGGGAGTGGCTCTGAACTCTGCCTTGCCAAAGGTGGATTGCACCCAAGCAGCTCATGCGACCAAGGCAAAGGCACGCAAAATGCTTGTCAGATAGCTCTCTGTGGGATATGATGGTATCCGGATAGGGCGCAAGAAAGAGGTGACAAACAATGTTATCATTTTCATCCAGGTGCAGCAAGCTGTGTGCGATTGTGACTGGGCTGTTTCTGGCAGCGTTCTTATGGACAGGCTGTACCGGCGAGGTGACACAACCGAGCAAAGGGGATGTGTATGTCTATGTCGCCGTGCCTCTGAGCGGTTTCCAGGCCAACGCCGGGCAGACGGTGTTGGGCGGAGTGCGTCTGATCGCTGCCGAGATCAATGCGCGTGGGGGGCTGATGGGCTATCGGGTGGTGGTAGAAGGGCTGGATGACGAGAGCGACAGCGAGGTGGCCACGATGGTAGCGCAGCGTGTGGCGGACGACGTGACGGCGGGCAAGCCTATTTTGGGTGTCATTGGCCATCTCAACAGCGGGCAGACGCTCGCCGCTATGGAAATCTATAAAGACTTGCCTTTCGTGGTGATCACCCCCACCGCCAGTGAAGTGAGCCTGACGCAGAAAGGCTACCACAACTTCTTCCGCGTCAACGCAAACGATGCCGTTCAGGCGAAGGTCGACGCCGAATTTCTGCGCCAGACGTTGCGGGCCCAACGGATAGCGGTGTTACACAATGATGATCCCTATGGCATTGGGCTGGCCACGGCCATCGTCGAGCATCTGAAGGCAACCGGCGGCGAGGTCATCCTGCGCATTCAGGTACAAGTGGAACAGCGTGATTACGCGGCCGAAGTGTCTCAGCTCATCCAGGCCAGGCCGGATGCGATCTTCTACGCTGGCTATGAGGTCGAATGCCCTTATCTGCGCTATGCCCTCGTGCGGGCTGGCCTCGATGTCCCATTTCTCGCCTCCGATGGATGTTTCCTGGCCGCTACCATCGATGAGTCCGATGGCACGGCCGAGGGCATCTACGTCAGTGCCTTTGGCCCGAGTCCATGGACTGCTGCCAGCACGGAGTGGATTGCTGCTTATCAAGCGGTCGAGTATCGCAACCCCGATACATACAGCCTGAACGGGTACGTGGCGGGACAGGTGCTGTTGGAAGGTGCAGCCAAAGCAGGCAGCTTCAAGGGCGCCGACGTGGCCCAAGCTATTCGCCAGCTGGAATTCTCCTCTTTGCTCGGCCCGATAAGCTATGAGGCCAATGGCGATCTGCGTGCTCCCACAATCTATATTTTCCAGGTGCGTGAGGGGCGCTTTGTCCAAGTGTATCCGGAAAGCTAACCCGGTCAGGATTGCAGAGATCTCTCGGCGGAAACGGGAGCGGACGAGTTGGCACACTTCACGCTGATGGCCGTCTATGCGCATCCGGATGACGAGGCGTTCGGCAGTGGCGGCACATTGGCCAAATATGCCGCGCAGGGCTGTGACGTATATGTGGTGACCGCCACTCGGGGCGAGGCCGGGAACATCGCGGCGCCGGAACTGGCCACGCCGGCCAATTTGCCCGATGTGCGCGAACAAGAGCTGCGTTGCGCGTGCCGCATCTATGGCGCCCATCCGCCCATCTTTATGGGGTATCAAGACGGGCAGCTCGCCATCGTGCATCAGGGACAAGCCGTAGCACGCCTGGTGCGCATCATCCGGGAATTACGTCCGGATGTTATGATCACCTTCGGACCGGAGGGCATCTACGGACATTACGACCATATCGCCGTCCACCGTTGGGCGAGCATTGCCTTCGACCTGGCCGCCGACCCCGATTGTTTCCCCGATCTGTTGCGAGGTGCTTGTCAGCCCCATCAGGTGCGCAAGCTCTACTTTCGCGCGCTGACAGAAGCCCAGCTCGCCGGAATGGTCCACAACGGGATGCCGCCGACAGTGATGATGGACGGCGTGCCGTTTCCCTTTATAGCCCACCGCGAGGATGAGATCACCACCGTGATTGATGTGAGCGCGTGGTTAGAGGTGAAGCTGGCCGGCATCCGTTGCCATGCCACCCAGCTGGGGCACGATAATCCCTTTGTGGCGATGTCCGCGCAGATCATGCACCAACCTTGGTTCTACACTGAAAGCTATATCCTGGCGCGTTCCACAGTCGGTTGGCCGCAAGGCATCGAGACTGATCTGCTGGAACGCCTGTGATGCCTATGTGAACCCCGTGCACCTTCCAAGCTCATCAGACGTATTCCATTTAGAAAGGGATAGTTCAAACCACGCCGCGCATGTCCGCGAGCGGCTGCCCTCTCCAGGTGGAAGAAGGTGTAGTGAAGAGGATAAAGCCTGCTCCCTGACGGTCACGGCTCGAAGATGTGATTGTGGCGGGTGAGAGCAGTGGCGTCCCCGCAAAGAGATGCCCGACGGCACACCCGCCAAGCGCGACTCCCGTCGCCTGCACATTACAGAGTGATCACCTTATCAGCACGCCATTGCGCTGTGATAATGTCGCCCATCCCGCCGACGACGCCGACACGCACGCGTTCGGTCAGCCCAAAGTAGCTCAAACACGTGCTACACAAGATCACGTGCACTCCTTTTGCCTGCAACGACTTGAGCTGGGCCAACACGGGTGAACCATCCACTGCTAGTTTAACCCCGTCGGCATAGAGGCAGATCGCAGCCGGCAACAGGTTGTTCTCATCCAACAGACTCAGATATTTCTCGATAAGCTGCTGCTGCAAAGCAGGTTCGGCATGTCCCATACCGTTCCGTGTGATCAGGATCACGACGGAACGGCCGGCCTGTCTTTCTTCCATAACAGCACATCACCTCATTTCAGTTGACTATGACCTAGTTTTAGCGATTGCGCACCGCCGGACTGTCCGGTGGGTAGAGCACATAGGGATAGAACCGGTTGGCCGAGAAGGCACGTTCCCCTAGCTCCGTGTTGATCACATCGTTGGTGATCAGATAATAGTCGATCACCTGATCACTGTGGTTGAAGACGCGCACATAGTAGGTGTCACCGTCCACCACATCGCCGGACCACAGTCGCTCGCCGGTCACCGGATCCTTATCGCGCTCTACCCACTGGCCCTGTCCCATTGGCACCATCGCATTCGGGGTGCCGCGCAGCCAGACGTGCAGCTGGCTGGCCGGGTAGATCTGGAAATTGACGTGGTGGGAACGGTTGCCGTCGGTCGGGGTGGCAAACAATGTGAGAGCCATATGCTCAATATGTTGCTTGTCGAAATCTTGGCGGATGAACGCGTACCAATGTTCGCCGCCAGGCGCCAGGCGTCCCATGTTGGCGCCATCGTGCAAGACGAGTGGACGATTGGGATAGACACTCGGGTACAACTCTGCCGGGGACAGAACACGCTCGGCTGGCGCGGCCTCGGTGGACGGTGATGCTGTTTCGGCCGGAGCACTCCCTGCGGACGCTGCTTCCGCAGAGGATGTCTCAGGCGCAGCGGCGATCGCATTGGCATTGCCGGAAAGCAAACCAGCTTGCTCGGCCAGCGCCAACCAGGCTACCGCTTCCTCGGGAGACATACTCTGGATGGCAGCGACGATCATCCGGCGGCGTGCCTCATCAGCCGAGGCGGCTGGCTTCAGCACCGCGGCAGCCGTCGTGGAGCGCGTTTCGGCGACGACCGACGTGTCTGCCTCGACGGACGCCGCCGGCTGGACATGCGGCTGTTCTCCATGCGCCACGGCCGGCTCGGCGACCACGATTTGGGCCGGCTGACTCATCGTCATCAGATGATATTCCACCGGTGTGGCGGAGTTGTTGAACAGACGCACATAATAGGTCTCCTCGCGCAGCAAGCTTCCGGTCCAGATGCGTTCCGCCGAATCCGGATCGAAATCCGTGGTGGTGAAGATGCCGATGCCGAGCGCAGCATCGGAGCTGCCTTGTAACCAGCGCTCCAATTGCTCCTGGGTGAAAATCTGAAAATTGACATAGGGGGTGACATCGTGATTGCCAGGCCGATAGACCATATCGAACACAACCAGGTGGTCACTGTCA
>JANXAX010000063.1 GCA_025062175.1 Anaerolineae bacterium
TATGTGGACAAGCTCGAAAGCGCTCCTGCGGCGGTCTGATTGAAAGAGTTCGAACAGGAAATTACCAAACAAATCTACTTATCACATTTGGGGAGGAAGATTGATATGGCAGATCTGCAGAAGCTAGCCGAGGAAATCCAAGGGCTCACCTTACTTGAAGCTTCCCAGCTGGTTAAAATCCTCGAAGAAAAGCTAGGGGTCACCGCGGCAGCGCCGGTTGCTGTCGCCGCAGTGGCAGGTGCCCCGGCAGCGGCGGCAGCGGCAGCCCCTGAGGTGGAAGAGAAGACCGAGTTTGACGTTATCCTCAAGGAGGTGGGCGCCAAGAAGATCCAGGTCATCAAGGTAGTACGTCAGCTCACCGACCTGGGCTTGCAGGAGTCTAAGGCGCTTGTCGAAAGTGCTCCTAGCACGGTGCTACAAGGGGTGAGCAAAGAGGTAGCCGAGGACGCAAAGGCAAAGCTGGAAGCCGAAGGCGCCACCGTCGAAATTCGATAGAAAACGATCCTTTTTTCATCCTCTTCTCCTCGCCAGGGAAACGCCTTGCAGCACCTGACGAGGAGAAGGGGATGTTTGCACTACTTTTGGAGTTCGAGCACCAGGTTCACGAAGGAGGCCATCCGTTCAGAAACGAGAGGCTGTGACGGTGCCTGTGCATACACCTGAAACAGGGGATAGTCGGGGTCGGAGAGCAATAGCACCCAATCGCTCTGGCCGAACCGGATTTTGATGCCATCTGTGTTATCGATTTCTTCGTTCCGAAAGTATTGGCTGATCCGGCGCATCACGATGCCTTTTGCTTCCCATGGACACGAAATTGCCTGGTGAAGCGTGTAGAAGGGAGGCAAATTGGCCACAATAGCTGAGAGCGGGGTGTCGCTGAGCGCCAGGTATTCCAACAAGCGCACTGCAGCCATCATTCCATCACTGGTGGCCTGGAAGGTGGGAAAGATAAAGCTGCCATTGCCGGCAGCCGCCATCACGATATTGTCACCACAGGCAGCATTGCTGAGCGCACGTGCGTCCATTCGCGTGCGCACCACATGCCCACCATAGCGTGCCGCAACCAGCTCAAATTCATCGGGCATTTTGACCGGAACTGCGATGGTGCCACCCGGATGGAAGCGCAATACCAAGTCCGCGAGCGCCAGGGCGGCTAGTGAGTCTGGGATGAGTTTCCCGGTGTCGTCGACCAAGAATATGCGCTCGCCGGAGACATCAAACCGGATGCCTAAATGGGCTTTGAGTGTCCCTGTGATGATTCCCAGGCGTTCCAGATCCGCCTGAAATTCATACGGCTGGATAGCTAGGCGCGATTCGTCGATATTAGCATTGAGCGCTACAACGTTACATCCCACTTCGTTGAGGATGGTCGGAAACACGCTCGCTACAGGTGAATTGGCATAGTCAACCACGATGTAAAAGCGTGCATGGCGAATGACGTCCCGATTGACGCTTTGCAGAAAGCTGCGCAGATAGGTTTCCACCACCGCAGGGGCGTAGGCGATCGTCCCGATTTCATCCAAATAGACGCGGCGAAAGTCCTCGCGGAAGAAGCTCTGCTCCACACGACGCTTGCTGGTTTCATCTAGATTGGCCCCCGTGTGATCGAAAAATCGAATATCCACCATCCGCTCGTCGTACGGAGACAGGCGCACGTGGATGCCGGCTACCGCCACCGATTGACACGTGTAATACCGGGCGATAGGAACTGGTTGGGTGCCCAAATCCCATACATTGATGCCCGCCGAGGGCAAGCCCGAGATAAGCGCCCGTTTCAACATCCGTGGGCTGCGGTGAGGATCACGGTTAATGGTCACCAAGGAGCCCTTCGGCAATATGCTGCCAAAAGCGGTGCCCAGCTTGGCGGTGAACTCTGGCGTCAGGTCCACATTGACGACACCTGTCACCCCATACTGGCCGAAAAGCACACGTCGCCCTTGTGACCCCCAGATGATGCTGTTTCGTACGGTGATGCCCGCTTCGATTTCTTTTCCAGGCCAAATCTTCACATTGGGGTGGATCACTGTCCCACGACCTATCAACGTATTATCGCCGATGACCGCTCCTTCCAGGATGATAGATTTCGCGCGAATATTGCACTGTGAGCACACGATGGCACCGCGCACCTCGGCGGATTCGCCGATATAGCAATGACTCCAGATCGCAGCGCGCTCTATTTGCGCACGACTATCCACGACGGTGAAATCCCGCACCATTGCTGGGCCATAGATGACAGCTCCCCCTTTAACTTTGACGTCCTGTCCCAGATAGACCGGTCCATAGATTGTGGCGTCGGGCGCGATCTCCACCCCTGGTTCAGCCCAAACCCCGTTGCCGAGGTCTTGACCCAGCTGGATGTGCCGTACACGACCCTCTAATACGTCACTGAAAGCGCGCATGTAAGCCGGAACCGTACCGATATCACACCAGTAACTGTTCTCGTCGACATAACCGTACAGAGGGGCGCCCTTATCCAGCAAGCTGGGCAACACGTCCTGGGAGAAGTCGTAGCTTTGATGCGGACGTAGTCGTTCCAGTACCTCGGGCTCGAGTACATAAATACCCGCGTTGACAGTGTCCGAGATCACTTGCCCCCATCCCGGCTTCTCCATAAACTGGGTGATACGACCAGCGGGATCAGTGATCACCAGGCCATAGTCCAACGGATCCGCCACGCGTTTGAGAGTCAGGGTGATCAACGCTTCTCGCGAACGATGAAACTCCACGAGGGCAGACAAGTCCACGTCGGTGAGGAGATCACCACTGATCACGAGAAAAGTGTCGTCCAAAAAATCTTGTACCTGCTTGACGCTGCCGGCCGTGCCAAGTGGAGATTCCTCGACCGAGTATTGGATTGTCATCCCCAGCTCGCCACCATCACCGAAGTAATCCTGAATCTGATCCGCCAGGTGATATACCGTGATAATCACTTCGGTGATGCGGTGCAGTTTCAACAGGTTCAACGTGTGCGCTAGCACCGGCTTGTTCACGATTGGCACCAATGCCTTGGGACGCGCAATTGTGAGTGGTCGCAACCGCGATCCCGGACCACCTGCCATCACCACTGCTTTCATAGGACTCTCCCAGTTTCAGAGCTGAACCATCGGGTCATAGACCTTGACGTTATGGAACCCGGCTGTGGGGAAGAGGACTTCTCTGTGGAACGGCCCCGGCCGCTTCGAACGAGGCCTGCTCTGAGGTCTGCAAGTGGAACCAAACCAGTTCTACTCCCCTGCGTGTTCGCGACGCGAGGAGCAGAACGCTCTCTAAAGGTATCCCCTATCTGTTTGAACGAATGGACGAACTGGGATAACCTTCTGCCACAGTCATGTACTATCCGAGCGAGCCCCTGTGCCCGCCAACGGCTTAGCATAACAGTGCGAAAGAAGAGAAGATGATTGCCGGCTAACGTGAACTGCAGGAGGCACAATGTCCCCCTGCACAGGAACTACAACCACCTGTTCCGGAAATGGCCTGGGAGCTCCCGTTACCACCTGTCTTGCTGAAAGCGCTGAATATCGAGAGCTTACGAGAGGTGCGCCAGCTGTGGCATACATGGCATTCCACCGGCTCGTCAGCTTGGCTTATCGGACGCAATCGTTCGATTTTGCTATTACAATCGGCACAATAATACTCGTATAGAGGCATACTCGTGGGCTCCTGTCAAGGTGACAACAGCTTACTTTTATTCTATGTCATCCCGAGACAATCGTCAAATAGGAGATCAGGCACACTGGAAATATTCAGATCCCTTTTTGTCAATAATTCGATTTCCTAAGTGAATCTGATGAGCATTAAAAAGGAGAGAAAGTGCTTTGCCCCTGGCTGTTCCTTCTCGAACGTGTAATAGAAACCAGAGCGCTATCGGTCCCTGCACCACGACAGGGGAGTAACGGAACCCTGATGGCATCCCATGACGCGGGCGGGTAGGACAAACCGTGCATCTGATTTGTGGGAACACACGCTATCATGGGAACAGGCTATGAACTCCTTCAACGCAGATTAGCACGACCACTCAGACATGATCGGTGTGGCAGAGGCTATATCTCTCGCTCAAGGAGGCGAATATGCGTTGCCTTGTGTTACCGATGCTAATGCTATTGATAGGGGTGATGCTCGGCCTGGGCTCTGCCGGCAATGTTCCATCTTCGGTGCTCACAGACAACGCATTTACCGAGCCTTTGCAATGTCTCGCCTTCTCTCCCTACGTCGCCGGCTACGACCCGAGGTTCGGCCCTCATCCACCTCCAGGGCTATAGACACCCTCTTGGATGTCGTCGTCCGGCAGACAGGTTTTCGCTGCATCATGAGTCACGGAGTTCTGAACGGGCTGGAACACATCTTCGATGCAGCCAGGCAGCGCGGATTAAAGGTGATCGCTATCATCTGGCTGGACGCAGATGCCCCGGTCGATAACGCCTCGATCGCCAAGGGCATCGAAGAAGCACTCCAGCATCCTGACACCATCCTTCGGATCAGCTGCGGTTCAGAGCTGCGCTTGAGGGTGGGCACCGCAGTCGCTGAACCTGTCATCCGCGATTGCCTGCAACGGTTCAGAAACGCAGGAGTATCCCAGCCGCTCGGTTATATCGACACTTGGTGGGAGTGGTGCAACGCAGCGTGGCCTTGCCAGGAATGGGATCTGGCCGATGCGGTGGATTGGATTGGGATTAACGTCTTCCCCTGGTGGGAAAACAAATACTCAGAGCTCTTCCCTTGCATTCCTGCCGAGCAGGTGGCTGATTTTCATACTGCACGTCTGCGAGACCTTATGAACCGCTATCCCGAGAAGGAAGTATTGCTGACCGAGTTCGGCTGGCCGGCATGTCCTGAAAGATACTCGGAGACAAATCAGCACACCGGACAACAATGCGGCGTTGCCGGTGAAACGAAGCAGCGCCTTGTTATCGAGGATACGCTCATCCAGCTGGAACAGGCCAACTTGCCTGGGATTGTGTTTGAAGCGTTTCGTGAACCGTGGAAACTGGGGACAGAAGGTGTAGTGGGGCCTTGCTGGGGGATCTGCGATGAAAGTCCTCCCTACCGCTGTCGATTCCCGTATGGCCTGCGCGAAAGGGCTTATTTACCGATGGTGCTCAAATGATAGCGTGGAGCGGTCCCGTCTCACGATCTATCCCCACACGTCGTGTGATGAGCGCGACGATTTCATCCGCGGTCGTTTCGATGGGCTTGTCCGTGACATCCAGCACGGCAAAGCCACCCTGTTCAAAAACGCGGCGTGCCATTTCGAGTTCCTCGTAGATGGCAGATGCGTCCGTATAGCTGGTATGTCCGGGGATGCCCAACCGTCGTTGGCGCTGCAGACGAAACAGGCGCAGCTGGGCCGGCGCAATGGTCAGTCCCACTACCCGATTGCGGTCCAGCTCGAACAGCTCTGGTGGGGGTTCCAATCCCATCACCAGCGGCACGTTGGCCACGCGCCATCCCATCACAGACAGGTACATACTGAGCGGCGTCTTGCCCACACGAGATACTCCCACCAGCACGATCTCGGCCAACGGCCAATCTTCGGGTCGCCTGCCGTCGTCGTGCACGATGGCAAACTCGATGGCGGCCATGCGGTCGAAATGCACGCGTTGCATCCGACGGTACAATCCCGGTTGACCTAGGGGCACTACGCCCAGCCGGTTGCTGAGTTGATCAAGCAGCTCACCCATCAGGTCGATCGCCACCACACCCTGTTCGTGCGCCAGCCGGACCATCTCAGTGCGAAGGTGGGCGTCGACCAGCGTATGCACCACAATGCTGCCCGAGCGCGCCGCCTGGGCCACCACGTGGCGAATCTGCGCCAGGTGACGCACATGGCTGACCGTCACGACTGACACACTGCAGTCAGGGAATTGGGCCAGCACTGTGCGTACTAGTTGCTCCCCACTGGCGCCCGTCCCTCCTGAGACTACGTAGATCGAGGTTGGCATATCGTCGTGCCTCTAGATCAATCGAATGTACATCAATATATCACAGTCCACACCCCCACGCAATTACTCCCAAGGCATGCACGCGAAATGCCTCTGTGTAGCCGATTTCCGGATAACCACCCACGTTGACAACCCCGTCTCATCCGCACTAGAATCGTGCCTGGCAGTAAACAGGGGGCTGCATGGCGCGTATTCTGTGGGTGGAAAAGCAGATCGACTATGAGCCGCAGGGCATGATGTCGCTAGCGGCGGTGCTCAAGCAGGCTGGTCATGAGGTAGCTCTAACCATCGCCACCCGTGAGGATGTAGTTAAGGTCGCCTGCGCTTTCCGGCCGGATATTCTGGCTTATACCGTCCTGACTGGCTCACAGCGTTATTATCTGGAGCTGAACCGGCGCATTAAGCGCGCCCTGGGCGACCGCGAGCCCATCTCCGTCTTCGGTGGCCCTCATCCCACGTTCTTCCCCGAAGTCCTGGGAGAGGAAGGGCTGGATGGTATCTGCATCGGTGAAGGCGAAGGCGCCATCGTCGACCTGGCAAATGCGCTGGATGGGCCCGGATTCGATCCTCATATCCCTAATTGGTGGTTTAAGCTCAATGGTGAAATCATCCGCAATCCGGTGCGTCCTCTGATCCGCGATCTGGGCACATTGCCCATGCCCGACCGCGCCCTCGTCTACGATAAAGATGAAGTGACCAGATTAAGGCCGGTCAAAGCGTTCCTCGCCGGACGAGGCTGTCCGTATCGCTGCACCTACTGCTTCAACCATGCCTGGTATAAGAATTACTATCCGCGTGAGAAACGCGGCTATATGCGGCCGGTGGATGCGGTCATCGAAGAGGCACTGTGGGTCAAGGCGCGCTATCCCCTGGAACAGATCATCTTTGTAGATGACTTATTCATCATGTTCCAGGATTGGTTGGAAGAGTTCGCTGACAAATGGCCACGGATGGTGGGTGTGGCATTCTTCTGCAATGTGCGCGCCAATCTGGTGACCCGGGAAAAGGTAGCCCTGCTCAAGAAAGCGGGCGCCATCTCGGTCAGCATGGGTATCGAAACCGGCAATGATCGGTTGCGCAATGGGTTACTCCGCCGACATATGTCACGCGACGCCATCGTTCAAGCGGGGCGGCTGCTGCACGAGGCTGGCATCGCGGCCAGCTCCACCAACATGCTCGCGCTGCCCACCGCCACGCTGGAAGACGACTTCGCCACTATGCAGCTCAACCGCGAGGCGAAGATCAAATACGCCCACGCGTTTCTCTTCCAGCCGTACCCCGGCACCGAGCTGGGGGGCTTCGTGCAGGAATATGATTTGATGGACGGCAGCTTAGAGGACATCAGCGCCATCGCCTGGGACCGCTCGCTCATTAAACGTGACCCCTTCGAACGTCTTCAGATGGAAAATCTGCAACGCTGGTTCGCGCTGGGGGTCGAATTTCCTTGGCTGGAGCCGGCGATCCGCTTGCTCATCAAGGTGCCACATAACCCGGTCAGTGATACCCTATATCGGCTGATCTACAAGCTCTTCAAAGGCTACATAATTGCCCGTCGCATTCATCCCTTCCGCAGCAGCCCACGTATCATCTTCAAGCAGCTGCTGCACTTTTTCCGTATGGAGACATGAAGACCTCAGGAGGCGAGATCTTATGGAACGGGAAATCCCGAGCCGGTATCAAGTGATCACCAAGCAGGTGCCCACGTTCTATTTTATCGGGGTTACCACAAAGCAGTCCTCTATCATGAAAGTGTTTCCCCTCTGGATGAAGGAGCTGGGCCGTCCGGAGATCGTTATCGAGGGGGTGGATTTGCAGATTCACGATACTCGCGAGGCATATCGTCAGGCGGTGGCGCAGATCAAATATGATCCGCTTTCCCTGGGTGCCCTGGTCACGACCCACAAGATCGATCTGCTGAACGCCGCGCGTGACATGTTCGACTATCTCGATCCCTATGCTCAGATATGTGGTGAAGTTTCGTGTATTTCGAAGCGCGACGGACAGTTAGAGGGACATGCCAAAGACCCTATCACCGCCGGGATGAGCCTAGACACGATGCTGGGCAAGGACTATTTTGCGCGCACCGGTGGCGCCGTGCTGTGCTTCGGTGCGGGAGGGTCAGCGGTTGCTATTGCCTTGCACTTCATCAATAAGAAAGATCCGGGTGACCGCCCCAAGCGCTTCGTGGTGGTCAATCGTTCCACGCCGCGTCTGGATCACTTGCGCGAGATGGTCGCCAAGCACGACACTGATATCGCCTTCGAATATGTGCACAACGAAGACCCGCGAGTGAACGATGCGATTATGGCCACGCTGCCGGAGGGCAGCTTGGTGATCAATGCCACCGGCATGGGCAAGGACCGGCCCGGTTCGCCGATCACCGACGCCGGGCTCTTCCCGCGCAATGGGATCGCCTGGGAGCTGAATTACCGTGGCAGTCTCGAGTTCATGTACCAAGCACTGGCTCAACGGGAGAGTCGCAATCTGCGCGTGGAGGATGGCTGGTTATATTTCCTCCATGGCTGGACACAGGTCATCGCCCAGGTGTTGCACATTTCCATCGAGGGCGCGCTTTTCGAGCGTTTGGCCCAGATTGCCGAGACGGTGCGCAAGTGAAGCTGGGCCGGATGATCCGAGTGCACAGACCGATGTGCCTGCTGGGTGCTGGCGCTCACTCATGGTGAAAGCCGGCTTCCCTCAATGGAAGCATCTCTCAGCAGACAAAAGCAAATAGAGTGGTTGTCCGAGCAGCGGCCGCAGAGCACGGCGACGGCATTCAAGTCGCGAAAGTCACACAAGGACACCAAAGAACGCGAAACTTCTCCTCTCGCGTCTTTCGCTTTTTTGTGTGTTGCGCAGTCCAAATGTTGGCTCCTGGTGAGACCCGAACGTCTGCGCGCATGTAGGTTGATTTACACGCTGCCTAGCTCAGCAACTCTTGCGCAGCGCCGCGATGTCATCGCCAGCTAAGCACCCGTTCATCCACACCGAAGTACTGGATGTTAAGCTGCGTCTGCATCTCCGGCGGCAGCAGGGGACGCTGATCACTGCCATCGGCGTTCATAACCCAGACTTCCCATCGCCCGGTGCGGTCAGTGATGAAGGCGATGCGCTGGCCATCCGGCGACCAGGCCGGCGCGGCGTTGTTCCAGGAGCGCGGTTCCTGGCCGCTGAGGCGCTGATCAGCCAGATCGCGCAACGAAGTCTCGGTCAGGCGCACGCGTCCACTGCCGTCGGCGTTCATTCGGTGCACTTCCCAGTGGTCATGCTGCCAATAAGTGACCGCAATGTAGGCACCGTCTGGTGAGAAAACCGGGGTGCGATCCGCAACATCGTCCGTGAGCGGCCAGGAAGTGCCGTGGTCCAGGTCCAGATTCACCAGCCCGCGTTCGCCGCGATAGACCAGACGCCAGGGGTTCTGCGGATCCCAGTCTCCCACATAAGAGAAGAGGCTGTGTGGCAGGCTGGTGAAACTCCCATTGGTCACGTCGATGGTGCCCAACCCCCAGTAAGGACGTGGGAGGAGGGTGTAACAATATTTCACTTCCACGTCCCCGTCTTGTTCTACCTCCACCACCACGCGGATATAATCTCCATCCGCATCCGCCTGGAGTGGCGCATTGGGCAGCTCGCTACTACATTTGTGTTCCGGCTTCAACCGATCGCCGGTTTGTACGTTGATGACGATGCGGCTGCCGTCGGGCGACCAGATCGGCGCCTTCGGCTGGCGCAGCTGATCTGCGATCAACCGCTCGCCACCACCATCCACCCCGATGACCCACAAACTGCCCAGCGCCCCCAGAGACGGATGATCCCAACGTGTGAAGGCGATCTGTGTCCCGTCTGGAGAGAGCGCAGCATCGATGCCATCCGTCAGATAACGCAGATGGCGCGGATTTTCGCCCGAGGCATCTAGGTCTACGACGTAAATCGCTCCGCCGCTCATCGTCTGGATGACCAGGTGATGCACCGCCTGTGCCTCGACATCTGCCCTGTGCAGGATGATGAACATCAGAAAGGACAATGCAGCTACAGTGATGAGCCTAGCCCCTATATGCAGACAATCAAAACACTGCTTTGCTCGCATAATCCATACCCTTTTACATCAGGTAGAGGTTCTTGAGACGAGGTTTCTTCACCATGGGTTTACCGCCTGCTATGGTAGTCTTCGTGATCGACTTTAGCAAAGAATGACAAGGCTGGGTGCATTTCACGTTTGGGCCGATTGGAAGCAGCAGCCCGAAGGAGCATCGGTCATCTGAG
>JANXAX010000064.1 GCA_025062175.1 Anaerolineae bacterium
GGTCGGCCTCTTCAACCGTGATCAGGTGCAGTTACATGTGCTCGCCACCGCGTTGCGCGCGACTCCGGGTGCGGCGATGTTCCGCGTGTTGGCGGCGCCCGCGAGCTCGTTGCGCACCGTGCGCGACCTGGCCGGGGTGACGATCGCGATCAGCCAGAACACCATCATCGAGTATGTCACCGAGCGCCTTTTGACCGCGGAAGGTCTGACCCAGAAGCAAATCCAGACGTTGGAGGTCAGCGCCATCCCGGTGCGTTATGAACAGCTGATGGCGGGCCAAGTCCCGGCCGCCACGTTGCCCGACCCGCTGGCGTCCGGCGCCATAGCCGGCGGGGCACATTTGATCGTGGATGACACCCGGCACAGTCAGTATTCCCAAACCGTGCTGGCCTTTTCGCGCCGCAGCGTGGAGGACAAGCCCGAGGCGTTGCTGCGCTTCCTGCGCGCCTGGGACCGGGCCGTGGACGACCTGAACCGCCACCCGGAGGCGTTTGCGGACCTGCTGATCGAAAAGGGCCGGGTGCCTGACAATGTGCGCGGCACGTTTCGCATGCCTCCCTTTCCCCAAGGCGACCTGCCCACTGCGGCGGAGTGGGAGGATGTGATGGGTTGGATGGTGGCGCAGGGATTGCTGGACCGTCCACTGTCCTATGCTGAGACGATCTTGACCATCTTTCGTGCTCGCTGAGATGTTTGATCCATGAGGTGAAGAACAAGACGGGGAGTTCGATGAGTACACCACTATGCACCACAGAGTTGGTAACCGCACCCGCCACCCTGCCCGAGATTATGGCGCGCCTGGAATTGCAGGCGCTGCTTGCGCAGGTGGACGCTTTTATGCAAGGGTTGGTGACCTCGCCGGTCCTGCTGATTTCGCAGCCGGCGCGACACGTCATCCAGGCGGGTGGCAAGCGCCTGCGCGCGGCGCTGATCCTGCTCGCCGCGCGGTTGAACCATTTTGACCCCCCGCGCGCGCTGGCGGTGGCTTCGGCGGTGGAGCTGATCCACGCCGCTTCGCTGGTGCACGATGATCTGATCGATCAATCACCACGCCGGCGTGGGCTGGAGACGGTGCACAGCAAGTGGTTCCGCGACGCCGCGCTGGTGGGCGGCGACTATCTCTTTGCGCTGGCCGCCGAATCCATCGCGCGCAGCGGCGATCTGCGCGTGTTGGAGTGCCTGGGGCGCGCTTCGGTGCGCATCTGCGAGGGGGAGATCAGCGTGGTGAGCGACGTGGCGCCGCTGGATGAGGCGCTCCGGGTCTACTTCACCAAGATCGCCGGCAAGACCGCGGCTCTCTTCGAAGAAGGGTTGAAGGCAGCCGGGATGGTCAGCGGGGCCGACGAAGCGCAGATCGAGGCGTTGGGGCGTTTTGGCTACCACCTGGGCATGGCCTTTCAGATCACAGATGACATCCTGGATTATGTGGGGGATCCTGCGGAGTTGGGCAAGCCGGTGGGGGGCGACCTGCGGCGTCGCCAGATCACCCTGCCGTTGATTTATGCGGCGCATCAGGACATGCCCGCAGCATTGCGCGCGACCATCGATCGCCTCGACGCCGGCGCGACCCCCGAAGAAGTGGAGGCGTTGTTGCATTGGGTCCAAACCTCGCCCGCGATCGAGCGGGCGCGCTGTGACGCGTATCATCACTGTGCGCAGGCATGTCGTGCGCTGGAGCTGTTCCCCGCCTCGGAGGTACGTGCCGGACTGGAGGCGCTCGCCTGGTCGGTGGTATCACGCCGCCATTGAGGCACGACCTGAGGGCGCAACCAGGGCCGGCATGCGCCCCAGCGGCCGGTTGGAAAAGCGCACCGGCAATCACCACGGCGCGCTTTTGCGTGACAGGAGCGCCCACTGGCGGGATCAAAATTTAAAAAAGGCCTCACGGGCCATTGACAAAACGCACAAATGTGGTATAATAAGCGCTAACTGAATCAGACAAAGACTGCGAACGGGAAGAGTACCCAACGTGATGCTGTCCAGAGAGCCGGCGGAAGGTGTGAGGCCGGTACAGATAGCGTTGGGGAATGGGCCCGGGAGTTGCGCTCCGAACGTGACCGACCGGTGGTCATCAGTAGGCGGCGCCGGGGACTCCGCCGTTAGCTGGGAGCCGGGTATTGACGCCATAACCCAAGGCGGGATGTGGCCGCGTACCTGTGAGGGAGGTGGAGCACGGGATAGGCGAAATGCCCTTTGCAGGGCCAGCGCGATCCCCAGCTCAACCTAAGCGGGGTGGCACCGCGGGAGTGGTTCAAAAGCCCTCTCGTCCCTGAACGTTCAGCGGGACGAGAGGGCTTTGGTTTTGTGGGATGTGACATTCTGGAAAGAGCGCGGAGGTGTGTGATGTACCAACCCCCTTTGGCCCATGTGGAACGCTTGGCCGAACAAGGCAATCTGGTGCCGGTCTGGCGCGAACTGCCGGCCGATATGGAGACGCCGGTCAGCGTGTACCTGAAGCTGCAGGACGAAGGCCCCAGCTTCTTGCTGGAATCGATCACCGGAGGTGAACAGGTGGCGCGTTATTCGTTCATCGGGGTGCGGCCGCGCGCGCTGTTGAGCGTCCAGGGCGACCAGGTGCGATGGTGCGAAAATGGCCACGAACGCGTCGCCCCACTGGGAGACCAGGACGCGCTGGACGCGCTCAAGGCGGTGATGCGCGATCGCACCCTCGTCGCGCTTCCGGGACTGCCGCGTTTCCGCGGCGGGGCGGTGGGTTTCCTGGCTTATGATGCCGTGCGACGCTTCGAGCGCCTGCCCACCCTCGCGGCCGATGACCTGGGCTTGCCCGAAGCCGCCTTCATGCTGGCCGACACCCTGGTCGCCTTCGACCACGCCCGGCAGCGTCTGTTGGTCATCTCCTTGGCGCGCCTGAACGGCGACACCCGCAGCGCCTATCAGCGTGCGACCGCGCGCATCGAAGAAATCGTCGCCCGTCTGAACGCCCCCATCCCGCTGGAGAGCGTGCCCGGGTGGATGACCGGCGCCCCGACCGCGCCCCATGCGATCACCTCGAACTATACGCCAGCCGAGTTCGCAGCGATGGTGCGGCGCGCCAAGGAATACATCGCCGCCGGGGACATTTTCCAGGTGGTGCTGTCGCAGCGGCTTGCGGTGCCCAGCGACGTGCCACCTTTTGCCATTTATCGGGCGCTGCGCCGGCTCAACCCCTCGCCCTATATGGTTTTCATGCGCTTTCCGGGCGGGTTGGGCACGCCGCCCTTGCATATCATCGCCGCCAGCCCCGAAATGCACGTCCGCCTGGAAGGGCGGGTGGCCGAGCTGCGCCCCATCGCCGGCACGCGCCCGCGCGGGCTGACGGACCAGGAAGACGCCGAACTGGCCGCGGAACTGCTCGCCGATGAAAAAGAACGCGCCGAACACGTGATGCTCGTGGACCTGGGACGCAATGACCTGGGGCGCGTATGCACATATGGCAGCGTACACGTCGCCGAGATGATGACCATCGAGCGCTATTCCCACGTAATGCACATCGTCTCCGATATCCGCGGCCAATTGCGCGCCGAGTACGACGCATTTGACCTGTTGCGCGCCACCTTCCCCGCCGGCACCGTCACCGGCGCACCGAAAGTGCGCGCCATGGAGATCATCGAGGAGCTGGAACGCGTCCGACGCGGGATCTACGCTGGTGTGATCGGCTATGTCGGCTACGATGGCTGGATGGATTCCTGCATCGCCATCCGCACCATCGTGATGCAGGGCAACATGGCGTACATCCAGGCGGGTGCGGGGGTCGTGGCCGACAGCGAGCCGGCGCGCGAATACCAGGAGACGCTCAACAAAGCGCGGGCGCTCGCCGAAGCGGTGCAGCTCGCGACGACACGCGGAGCAGGATGATGGGCTACCCAAGGATCAAGTTCATAGCGTGATGTCAGGAGGGCAAAATGGTGTTGATTATCGATAACTATGACAGCTTCACCTATAACCTGGCGCAGTATCTGGGCGAGCTGGGCATCCCGGTGCAGGTGGTGCGGAATGATGCGATCACCCTGGACGAAATCGCCGCCCTGGCGCCCAGCCACATCGTCATCTCGCCGGGGCCGGGCCGCCCGGAGCAGGCCGGCATCTCGCTAGAGGTCATCCGCCGCTTCGCCCCGGAGGTGCCGATCCTGGGGGTCTGTCTGGGCCATCAGGCGATCGGGGCGGCCTTTGGCGGGCAGGTCGTGCGCGCCGAACGGCTGATGCACGGCAAGGTCTCCCACATCCACCACGACGGCAAGGGCATCTTCGCCGGGCTGCCGTCCCCCTTCCGCGCGACCCGCTATCACTCGCTCATCCTGAGCGAACCGTTGCCCGAATGTCTAGAGGTCTGTGCCCGCACCGACGAGGGCGAGATCATGGCGGTGCGTCACCGCTCCTATCCCCTCGTGGGCGTGCAGTTCCATCCCGAGTCCTTCCTGACCGAGCACGGGCATCACCTCTTGCGCAATTTCCTGGAGCTCAGCGCCGCGCCGCGCTCCCCTGTGTCGGTCAGCGTTCCCGCGCCAACCGCCGTGGCGGTGATGACCATGCGCGACGCGCTCGCGAAGCTGCTGGCGGGCGAATCGTTGAGCGAGGCGGAGGCGCAGGCGGCGATGACCCAGATCATGCATGGCCAGGCCACTCCGGCTCAGATCGGCGCCTTTCTGGCCGCTCTGCGCGTGAAGGGCGAGACGGTGGCCGAGATCGCCGGTTGTGCGCGCGCGATGCGCCACAGCGCCATCAAGGTACGTCCCCGTCGTCAGGACACCCTGGTGGATACGTGTGGCACGGGAGGCGATGGCATGGGCACGTTCAACATCAGCACGGCGGCTGCCTTCGTGGTCGCCGGCGCCGGGCAACCGGTGGCCAAGCACGGCAACCGTTCCATCTCCAGCCGCTGCGGTTCTGCAGACGTGATGGAAGCCTTGGGCGTGCGGTTGGAGCTGACTGCCGAGCAGGTCGCTGCGTGCATCGATGAGATCGGCATCGGCTTCCTGTTTGCCCCGCTGTTCCACCCGGCGATGAAGCATGCCATCGGACCGCGCCGCGAGCTGGGGGTGCGCACCATCTTCAACATCTTGGGGCCGTTGACCAATCCGGCTGGAGCAGCCGTCCAGGTGTTGGGCGTGTATGATGCATCGCTCACCGAACCACTGGCCCATGTGCTGGCCGCTTTGGGCTGTCGCGCCGCCTTTGTGGTCCACGGCGCCGGGGGGATGGACGAACTGACCACCTGTGGGCCGAACCGCATCAGCGCCCTGCGCGACGGCCATGTCGCGACCTACACGCTTGATCCGGCCGAGCTGGGTCTGGCGCGTGCTGCGCCCGACGACCTGCGCGGTGGCGACGCTCAGGAGAACGCTGCCCTCATCCGCGACATCCTGTCCGGGAAGCGGCAGGGTGCGCCGCGCGATGTCACCCTGCTCAACGCGGCGGCAGCCTTGGTGGCAGCGGGGCGGGCCGCCGACTTCGCCGAGGGCCTTCGCCTCGCCCGAGACAGCGTCGACAGCGGCGCCGCCCAACGCGTGCTGGCGCAGCTGGTCGAGTTCACCCGGAGGCTCTGAGCCCAGGAGAGGAATGGGATGGGTTCGATCTTGGACGAAATTGCCGCGTACAAGCGCACGCACGAGCTGCCGGAACGCATGCGCCGGGTGCCCCTGTCGGTGTTGCAGGCCCAGGCCGCCCAAGCACCACCCCCACGCGACCTGGTCGCTGCCCTGCGCCGCCATCCGCCCGTGGCCTTGATCGCCGAGGTGAAGCGCGCCTCACCCAGCCGGGGGATGCTGAACCCCCACTTCGATCCCGTCCAGCTCGCCACGTGCTATGCCGTGGGGGGCGCAGCGGCGATCAGCGTGGTAACCGATACCCCTTTCTTCCGCGGCAACCTGGCCGACCTGTCCGCCATCCGCGTCCATTTCGACCGCCTGGCATCTGCCGCGGAAGGACCGAGCGTCGCGGACGGATGCCACCGGCCGGGCGTCGCAGAGACGGATGCATCCCGCCCTGTATCCCCGTTGCCCCTGCTGCGCAAAGATTTTCTCATCCATCCCTATCAGGTGTACGAAGCACGCGCCGCCGGGGCGGATGCGGTGCTCCTCATCGCCGCCCTGCTGGACGACGCGATGTTGCAAGAAATGCTGGCCCTGGCTGGGGCGCTGGGCATGGCCGCTTTGGTCGAGGTGCACACCGCCGAGGAGCTGGCGCGCGTCCTGCCCTTGCGACCGCCTTTGATCGGGGTCAACAACCGCAACCTGCACACGTTTGAGGTCGCATTGGACACCTGCCTGCAGTTACGCCCCTTCGTGCCGCCCGAGATCTGCTACGTGGCCGAGAGCGGCATCCACTCGGCGGCGGATGTGGCGCGGCTGCACGCCGCGGGTGTGGACGCGATGTTGATCGGCGAAGCGCTGGTCACCGCTCCCGATGTCGGCGCCAAGATCCAGGAGCTGTGCTATGGTGTACGTCAAGATTTGCGGGCTGACGAACGTGCATGATGCCCTGGCGGCCGCGGAAGCGGGGGCCGACATGGTGGGCTTTGTCTTCTACCCAGACAGTCCCCGCTATGTCTCTCCGGCCCAGGCGCGGGCAGTCGTGGCCGCTTTGCGTACCCATTTTCCCGAAGTGCGGACCGTGGGCGTGTTTGTGAACGCGACGCCGGAGGCGGTGGCGGAGATCCTCGCCTACTGCGACATTGAGCTGGCGCAGCTGCACGGCGAGGAGCCGGCGGCGTGGCTGCACGCGTCCTCTCCATTGGCCGGACGTGCCTACAAGGCGTTGCGCCCGCGTTCTCAGGCGGAGGCGGACCAGCTAGCCATGGAGTATGCGTTGCCGTGTGCGTTGGCCGCACAGCTGGACGCGCCCGCGTTATTGCTGGATGCCCATCACATCACAGTGCGGGGTGGGAGCGGTCAGCTGGCCGATTGGGAGGTCGCCGCACGGCTGGCGCGGCAGTATCGGCTGCTGCTCGCCGGAGGGCTCACGCCCGACAATGTGACCCGGGCGATCCAGCACGTGCGTCCTTGGGGGGTCGACGTGGCGAGCGGGGTGGAACGAGCACCAGGACGCAAAGACGTTCTGGCAATGCGGGCGTTCATCCGTGCCGCCAAGGAAAACCGGTCGTGACAACGAGGTATATGGGTCGAACTGGGAGTCGGACGCGGGCAATTGCCGTCGCGCCTGGTGGGCGGGCTATACCGTCTGAGCCGCGACCGTCAGGGGGCGGTGCGACCCTCCCCACAAGGGAGGGAGCACCCGCACTCTGGCTCTTCCCACCCGGGGAAAAGGGAGTCGCTTGCGCATGCGTGTGGCTCGGTTTGGCCCTGCCCGCGCCGGCGGGACGGTTCGGCCGCAGGCCCATAAGTGGCGCTTTGAATCGCCGACGGACGAAAAGCGAGGATCACCGGGAGGGACAAGATGCCTATGGCAACCACGTCGGGAAGTAAGCATTCGCGCGGCCGCTTCGGCCCTTATGGCGGTCAATTTGTCCCCGAAACGCTGATGGCGCCGCTCCAGGAGCTGGAGCAGGCTTATGAAGCAGCACGCGCGGATGCGGATTTCGCCCGCGCGCTGGAGCGGCTGCTCACCACGTATGTGGGGCGTCCCACCCCGCTCAGCTATGCCGCCCGGCTGACGGCGTACTTGGGGGGTGCGCGCATCTATCTCAAGCGCGAGGACCTGGCCCACTCCGGGGCGCATAAGATCAACAACACCCTCGGCCAGGCGCTGTTGGCGCAGCGCATGGGCAAGCGGCGCGTCATCGCCGAGACAGGTGCTGGCCAGCACGGCGTCGCCACCGCCACCGCGTGTGCCTTGCTTGGCCTGGAGTGCGTCGTCTATATGGGCCGGGTGGACATGGAGCGCCAGCGCCCCAACGTCGCGCGCATGCAGCTGCTCGGCGCCGAGGTGCGCGCAGTGCACACCGGCAGCTGCACCCTGAAGGACGCCATCAACGAAGCCATCCGTGACTGGGTGACCAACGTCCACGACACGTACTATCTGCTCGGCTCGGCCCTCGGCCCGCATCCCTACCCCACCATCGTGCGCGATTTCCAATGTGTCATCGGGCGCGAGACGCGGGCGCAGATTATCGCCGCGGAAGGGCGCTTGCCCGACGTGCTGATCGCCTGTGTGGGGGGCGGTTCCAACGCCATCGGCATGTTCCATCCCTTTTTGGAGGATCCCGGCGTGCGCATGATCGGGGTCGAGGCGGGAGGTGAGAGCATTGCCAGCGGACGCCACGCGGCGCGCTTTGCCGACCCGCAGCGCGGCCGTGTCGGGGTGCTGCACGGGACACGCTCCTTTGTGTTACAAACACCGGACGGTCAGATTATGCAAACCCACTCGATCAGCGCGGGTTTGGATTACCCGGCGGTGGGGCCGGAGCACGCCCTGCTGCGCGATCTGGGACGGGTCGAGTATACCTATGCCACGGACGAGGAGGCGCTGGCGGCTTTCCATCTTTTGGCGCGCCTGGAGGGCATCCTGCCCGCGCTCGAATCGGCCCACGCAGTCGCCGAGGCGATCAAACAGGCGCCCTTGCTGGGGCAGGGCGCGTTGATCGTGGTCAACCTCTCCGGTCGTGGTGACAAAGATCTCGAGACAGTGCTGCAGCGCAGCGCCCCGTCGCAACTGGGACGTTGAGCATCTCTTGATAAACTTTTCACAATTTCTTAATGCGAAGCTGCTACAATGAAAGAGGATGACAGCGCCGGGCACGGTGAGCTGGCGACCGAAGGCGCATCGGACGGGCACGTTGCTGAGCGTCCTGCTAAAGGGGAAGCCACCCGTGTTCGCCGGCACGTGGGCGGAGACTTGAAGTGCAGGGCTTCTGGGCGATGCGCAGAGGCCATATCAGCAGGGCGGTCTGCCGGAGGGACTGCCAAAAGAAGACGGACGGACAAAATGGGACGTGATCGCATTCGCGCGGTTTTCCGAGATGGGCACACCGCCTTCATGCCCTATGTGATGCTGGGCTTTCCGGATCCGGACACCTGTCGGACGGTGATCGAACAGCTGGTCGATGTCGGGGCGGACCTCTTTGAGCTGGGGGTGCCGTTTTCCGACCCGTTGGCCGACGGGCCGGTGATCCAGGCGGCGGCGCAGCGCGCGCTGGAACATGGCATCACCTTGGCCGACTGCATCGCGCTGGTGGCCGAGCTGCGTGCCCAGGGGTTCGCGACGCCGGCGGTGCTGATGAGCTATGTGAATCCCATTCTGGCCTATGGGCTGGAGCGCTTTGTCGCCGACAGCGCTGCGGCCGGGGTGGACGGCTGCATCGTACCCGACCTGCCGCCCGAAGAAGCGGGTGACCTGGAGGCCCTCTGTCGACACTATGGGATGGCGTTGATCTACCTGGTGGCGCCCAATAGCCCGCCGGAACGGATCGCCCTGGTCGCCGCGCGCACGCAAGGATTCCTCTACCTGGTTTCGGTGACGGGCGTGACGGGGGCGCGCGATGTACTGCCGCCGACGCTGCCGGAGTTCGTGGCACGCGTGCGCACCGCGACGGACCAACCGCTGGCGTTGGGTTTCGGCATCCAGTCGGGCGAACAGGCACGTGCCATGAGAGACCTGGTCGATGGCGTCATTGTCGGCAGCGCCTTGGTCGAGCGCGCCGGACGCTCGCTGGAACAGATGACCCGTCTGGCACGCGAAATCCACGCGGCGCTCCATGCACCAGAAATGGGCAGATGATTTTTTCGAGCGTTATAATATCGTGTCGAGAAATTTTTACGTGCAGGGAGGTTGTAACCGATGAAAGCGCGAATCGTGAGTGCACGCAAACGCCTGGGATGGGTGCTCATCCCAGTGCTGGTGGCCTTGGTGGCACTGGCCGGCCCGAGCTGGTATGAGGCTCAGGTGTATTCTGCACCCCCCGCCACTACGCCGGTAGCGCCTACGGTGCCCTCTGGGCCGGCGCCGACCGCGGCCGAGGTCGTCGCGCTCCAGGCGAC
>JANXAX010000065.1 GCA_025062175.1 Anaerolineae bacterium
AGTGGTTGTTGTAACTGGCCACGCCTGCTTGATAGCACGTGCGATGACACGACTGCGTCGTTCCTCCCCGAAGCGATAGAGGAGCTCTGCCAGTTCCTCCTCGGAAAGGTTATCCATTAGAGTGTACGCTGTTACGGGCAAGCGCGGATCATATCGCATGTCCAGGGGACCCTCGATCTGAAAGGAAAATCCGCGCTCCGCTGTTTCCAATTGCAACGATGAAACACCCAAGTCGAACAAGACACCATGAACCGGGAAAAACCCATACTGACGAGCCACCTCAGCCAAATTAACAAAGTTCGCATGAACGAGGTGAACGCGGTTTTCGTAAGTTTTTAAATTCTGGCGCGCCATTTCAAGCGCGGCCGGGTCGGCATCTAAACCGAGAAGTCGACCTCCTGGTGCAGTTGCCTCCAGAATGGCGCGTGCATGCCCACCTGTGCCAATTGTACCATCGATAAACCATTGCCCTGGTTGTGGATTGAGAGCCGCTAACACCTCGCGCACTAGGACAGGAATGTGCATCGTATCACGTCGTCTGTATGGCTCAGATGCTATATTGACGCAACTTTTCCTCGAGCATCGTAAGCGTTATATTGGCCATCCTGTTCTCCCACAGCTTGGGATTCCATATCTCCAGGTGGTCTTGTACTCCCGCTATTAACACTTCGCCCTCTAGCGTTAGATGGGCATGCTCACGCAGCATTTGCGGCACTAGTATCCTTCCTTGTCGGTCTGGGACGTCAATGCAAGCGTTGGCAAAGAAATAACGCAACAAGTCGCGTTCGGACCAGGGAATCTTTTCTCGCATGTATTGTGAAAGCGCCTCGAAAGCGGCAACCGGGTAGAGATCGAGATAATCGCCGATGCCCTTGGTGATCACAACACCAGAGGCGAGCGATTCGCGAAACCGGGCGGGGAGGGTGAGGCGTCCTTTGGCATCGAGATTGTGTACATAGTTGCCAAGCATGAGCATCGGAGAGCATTCCCTCCCACTGAAGCCCGCTTTGAAGCGCCGGAAAGGAAGTCGTGAGCGCTACTTTGAACCACTTTGATCCACTTTACACCAAATTATACCACCATCCTCCTCGCTATGTCAATGCTTTTGGCTTCTGGACTTTCAGCTTCCCAGTTTAATAATCTATCTGGGTGAAGACAGCCTGTACGATATATTGTGTTGCCATTATGTTAACGATACAATGTGTTCTGTGTAGTTATGGAAACTGAGCTTTGCGCTCTATCAGCTTCTCAGAAACCTTAAAATTTTTTCCCAGGATCAGAAACAAGACATAAAATTATGTCCATCTACCACAAAACACCCTACCCTCCCACTATAGGGTGATCGGATCCGACACAGCGCTGATACCGCTGTGCTCGGTGAAATGGTGAGCATATCGTTGTAGCTCGGTGATTGTTGCGAAGTCTCAGCAGCGTGGGGTGGAGCAGAGTAGAGGTGTTCGTGTTCTAGTGTTTTCGTTTTTAAAGGGAGACCACGAGCAATTCGACAAAGAGATGTGCCGCGCTCTGATCCGCCACTTCATTGCGATGATGTCGAGGGAGTGACGTTGGAAGGGAAGGAAACGAACCGCAGCGAACCTTTTACTATACCAGGAAAGTGGCTAGCGGCACTTGCCTATTCAACAATCAATGTACCCGCCCGTTCCCTGGTATCTGAGGGAACCTTCGAACAACCAATGCAATTATATTACCAAAAATTTTCGATTACGTCAAGAGCGCTGATCACTCGGTTTTAGGTGGAGTTCTGTTTCACCCCCAGCAGTGGCAGCGACACGCGTGCGCTTCAGCGCTATGCTTTCGACCTGCCGGAGGGCGCGTGGCTCATCGGCGACAAGGCGCACCACAATTACACGCCGGAGGACATCCGGCGCGACGCGCAGCTGTATCTGCTGCCGTATTGGAGGCAGAACACAAACCGTCCTTTGCCGTCCTGGCTGCGCTATCTGCAATCGGTCTGGCGCGGGGTAGTGAAGCGACGAGTAGTCTGCAGGAACGTTTGTTGCCCAAAGTCGATCCATTCGGTGACGGCGCGTGGATTCGAACTCAAACTGACACTGTTTCTGCTGGCTTGCACTCTCAGCTTCCTTTGGTAGCAACTTGGGTTATAATAACGTCAAACGTGATCGAAACTGTTGCTATAGCTTGTGATAAGATTTACCGCGAAACTTCTGAGCAGCGTTATGTTCACATGGTCTAGGGCTACCTATTGTACGGCACGGGAGATTGGCAAGATGCAAGCAGGAAAGGTTATCGGTGCTTGTCTTTCCTGCCTCATACTATTGCTCCTGCTCACGGCGCCAGCTGTCGCCGGTCCACCTGATCAGGCAGGACAGACTTACGTTGTGCAAGCTGGTGATACGCTTTCTGGTATTGCCCTGCGCTTCGGTGTGAGCATCGAAGCCCTCATAAGCGCCAACCAGATTCCAGATCCGAATTTGATCCAGGTCGGGCAAGAGCTTCGCATACCAACACCGGAAGTACAGAAAGAGATTATTCCGTCTTCCTTGCCTGATGAAGCAGGTGTTCATGCGGCGCATACTGCCCCAACCTCCCAACCACAAGTATATATTGTCCAGCCAGGGGACACATTGTATCGTATCGCAACGCGCTTTGGAGTCGCTGTCGAGGAGCTCGTTGAGGCAAATCACCTCAGCGACCCCAATTACCTGCAGGTGGGCCAAGCGCTGCGCATTCCTGGCACGGAGTTCCCAACATTTTATCCCCCCCCATTCCACCAGGTTCAGATCGGCCCCTTGCCCATCGCACAGGGACAAACGTTGCTGGTTCGTGTGATCCTTCAGGCACCGGCAGCGCTGTCCGGAGAGTTTGACGGTCGTCCGCTCCACTTCCTTATCACGGATTGGGGAGGTTGGACTCTGATCGGCATTCATGCGTTGCAATCGATCGGAGTGTACTCACTGGTGCTGCATGCTCGACCACGTCACGGCGAAGAGGTGACATTGACGCTCCCAGTACGGGTCAGGTCGGGGGACTATGCCACTGAGGACATCTTTTTGCCTCCCGAACGTCGTGCGCTGCTTGACCCAAAGCTGGTCGCGGCAGAAGAGGCGCGCATGAAAGCAGTCTATGCCCAGCTGAGTCCGTATCCCCTCTGGGAAGGGCTTTTCAGGATGCCGGTTCAAGAAGAGCGGGTCACCTCACCGTTTGGGACGCGCCGCTCCTACAACGGAGGGCCAGTCAGCGGCTTTCATACGGGCATCGACTTAGGGGGTGAAGAAGGCACGCCCGTATATGCACCGGCACGAGGTCGCATTGCGTTGTCCGAAACGCTCGCGGTGCGCGGCAATGTTGTGGTGATTGACCACGGATTTGGCGTCTTTAGTGGTTTTTTCCATCTCTCACAATTGCGAGTACAGCACGGTCAAATGGTGGAGGCGGGGGATCTCATCGGCTATATCGGCAACACAGGCCTCTCCAGTGGCCCCCATCTGCATTGGGAGATGCGCGTTTTTGGCACTGCAGTGGATCCCTTGCAGTGGACTAAGACAGCCTTCCCAACAGAGGTTCTCTCCAGTCCCTGATCACAGACGTCAGCTCTATGAACGCGGTGATATATGGGACATCCACTGACCCAGCATCTTTGGGTGATCCAGACACAGTCCCTCAGGTCAACGTGGTGGCGTTGTTGGGCGGAGTGGGTGGCGCCAAGCTGGCATCTGGGTTGGCACAGCTGTTGCCACCGGAGCGGCTGACCTTTGTGGTCAATACCGCCGACGACTTCGAGCATTTGGGATTACACATCTCGCCCGATCTGGACACCGTGATGTACACGCTCGCTGGTCTGGTGAACCCCGAGACTGGCTGGGGTGTGAAGGACGACACCTGGAACACATTGGCCATGTTGGCACACTATAAAGCTCCGACTTGGTTTCGTCTGGGCGACCGCGACCTAGCTACCCATCTGCTCCGTACGCAATGGTTGCGCGAAGGCTTCTCACTTAACCAGGTCACACAACGACTATGCTCGTTGTTGGGTGTGCGCCAGAGGGTACTACCGATGAGTGATGCCCCTGTGCGCACCTGGGTGCTCACCGATGAAGGCGAAATGGCGTTCCAGGAGTACTTTGTGCGCCGTGCATGGCAGCCGCGCGTCCGCGCCATTCGCTTTGAGGGCATCGAACAGGCACAGCCCACTTCTGCAGTGATGAATGCCTTGGCCGATGCCGATGTAATCCTGTTTGGCCCTTCGAACCCTTTTGTCAGCCTGGATCCTATCCTAGCGCTGCCGGAAGTGCGTGACATCCTCAGCGCTGTGCGGGCGCCGCGCGTGGCCATCTCTCCCATTGTGGCAGGACAGGCGCTTAAAGGGCCAGCTGCCAAGATGATGCACGAGCTCAACTTAGAAGTCTCCCCAGTGACGGTCGCGGCGCATTACCGCGACGTGCTCACTGGTTTCGTGCTGGATCATCGGGATGCTGCATATGCGACCACCATCACCGCTCAGATGGGCATCTGCACCCTGGTAACAGACATTGTCATGCACGATGCACTAGCTCGCGCACGCCTGGCGCGTGAGATCTTGCAATTTGCCTTGCAGCAATGACCCAAACGCGAGATTACGCTGATACCATCGTGTGTATTATCCCGTGCAAGCCCTACCATCAGGCAAAGACACGCCTGGCGGATTGTCTCAGGCTCGAACAACGCGTCCAATTGAGTCGCTGGCTGCTCCGGCGCACCTTGCGCCTGGTACGACGCCACTTCCCCTGTATTGTAGTGGTCAGCCGTGATCCGCAAGTGCTGCACGACGCGAGACAGTATGGGGGCTTGCCATTGGAGGAGGTGGGGGAGGATCTGAACGCGGCGCTTACACAGGCATCTCATTTTGCTATCACCCTTGGCGCTGCAGGAACGCTGATCCTGCCAACCGATCTCCCTTTTCTCACCGATCAAGATGTGCATGGGCTGTCGTGTGCCGCTGTGCGCGCACCTGCAATGGTGATCGCGCCGTGTCAACATGGTACGGGCACGAATGCGTTACTGGTGCGACCGCCGCTGCTCATCCCGTTTCAGTTTGGAGCGACGAGTTTTGTCCGCCATGTTGCCAGTGCACAGGCGATAGGTATCCAGCCGACTGTGGTGCGTACCCTCACCTTGGCGTTTGACCTGGATACGCCAGAAGACTGGAACGCCTTCTGCAAGATGAAAACCCATCGCTGAAGGCCGAGCTTCGTGGCGATCTTGGACCGAAACAGTGCCTTGTAACTCTCCCATTACCCCATCCGAACCGCAACCATCAGGAGCAGCCACTTTTGTCTGAACTCCCGATCCGTTGGCTTCCCCGAAGTTTTGGGTTATACTATTCTTCACAATTTTTCTCTCACGACACCGCATTCGGATTGGGGGAAAGCAAATAGATGGCGCTGGGGGCTTGGATGGTCATCGGTGTGGTCAGTTTTGGTATGGGCTTTATAGGTATGTGGTATCTTGTAATGCATACCTATCCCACCGAGTTGATTCAAGCCCTGTTTCTAAGCCTTTTGGCCGTTGCTTTAGCGGGGCTTACGTTAGTCGTCGCCGGGGCGCTCCATCAGCGCTTCGCGCGTCCAAACTGGTTGCGCAGAGATCCATTACGCCTGCTGCGCGAAGGGGTGAGCGTGGCCTTGTTCGGTGTCTTATGTAGTTGGCTGCAGAAAGAGGGACTTCTCAGTCTCACTCTGATGTTGATCATCGGCGGGGTATTGATGTTGACTGAAACGTTCTTTCTGACGCGAGGTGGGGAGTAAACACATAATGAACGCGGAAGAGCTGCGCAAACTCCCTGCCGTGTCCCGCCTGCTGGAACTGCCCGAGGCCCGAGCGCTTATCGCCCAACATGGGCATACGCGCGTGACCGAGGCACTGCGCATCGCCCTACACGCAGCACGGCAGGCGATCCGTTCCGGGGACGTGGCGCCATCACCGGATAGGTTGCTAGCTAACGCCGCCCAACATCTATTTGTTGCGCTGGCTCCCAGCTTAGTTCCTGTTATCAACGCGAGCGGGGTGATCATCCATACTAACTTAGGACGCGCTCCGCTTTCTGAACGCGCGCGTCACGCGGCCGCTCGTGTCGCTGCCGGCTACTGTAACCTGGAATACGATTTGACAACAGGCGAACGTGGCTCACGCTATGTCCACGCCGCACGTCTGTTGAAACAGCTCACCGGTGCCGAGGATGCCCTCGTGGTCAACAATAATGCCGCTGCGGTGCTGTTGGTATTAAGCGCGCTGGCGCGTGACCGCGAGGTGTTGATCAGCCGCAGTCAGCTGGTGGAGATCGGAGGTGGCTTCCGCATCCCCGATGTGATGCGTCAAAGCGGAGCTCGCTTGGTCGAGGTGGGCACCACGAACCGCACCTACGTGCACGATTATGCCGAGGCTTTGCATCCGGCAAACACGGCTCTCATTTTGCGCGTGCACCATAGCAATTTCATCTTGAGCGGATTTGTCCATGAGCCAAGCCTGCAGGAATTGGTGGCGTTAGGCGAAGAACATGGGATACCGGTTGTGGACGACTTAGGCAGCGGCAGCCTGCTGGACACGCAACAGTTTGGCCTGGCCCACGAGCCCACGATTCAAGAGAGCCTTGCGGCCGGCGCGGCGCTGGTCACTGCCAGTGGAGATAAACTGCTCGGAGGTCCTCAGGCGGGTCTCATTCTGGGGAAGGCAGAGCTTATTGCGCGCCTGCGTCGCCATCCCCTAGCACGTGCCCTTCGGGTGGACAAGACGACTCTGGCCGCATTAGAGGCAACATTGCGGAGCTACCTGGAGGGACGGGCTCTCGAAGAGCTGCCTGTCTGGCGCATGATCGCGGCACAGCCAGAGACGCTGCGACGACGTGTACAACGGTGGCAACGCCGATTGCACGCATGGGGCGTGAAGAATACTACCGTGATCCCCACCCAGGCAACGGTTGGGGGTGGCAGCTTACCCGGTCAGCAATTGCCTTCCTGGGCATTGGCACTCGCATCTCCTTCACCAGACAGACTGGCACGCCATTTGCGTCAGCCTCCGCAAGGCAGAACCCCCGTGATTGCCCGGATCGAAGAAGGATATGTCTTGCTCGACGCACGCACAGTCCTCCCTGAGCAAGACGGGGAATTGCTAGTTACGTTGCATCTGGCGCTCAGCGACGTCCCGCCAGGATCTGGGACGAACTGAATGGGTATTCTCTATCTTGTTGCCACCCCGATCGGAAACCTTGAAGACATCACACTGCGCGCATTGCGCATCTTGCGCGAGTGTGATCTGATCGCGACGGAAGACACTCGCACGACAGGTCGGCTGCTGACCCACTTTGGGATCGAGAAACCACTGCTTAGCTACTTCGAACACAACAAGCTCCAGCGCCTCGACCAGCTGCTTGAGACATTGCGCCGGGGGAATGTGGCCTTGGTCAGTGAAGCAGGTACTCCACTTTTTTCTGATCCCGGTTACGAGCTGGTACGTGCCGCCCTGGCCGAAGGGATACCGGTAGTGCCTGTTCCTGGCCCGTCGGCCATCATCACCGCACTCTCGGTGAGCGGCCTGCCCAGTGATCGTTTCTTCTTTCTGGGTTTTCTGCCACGTCGTGCAGCGTCACGCCGCGCCCTGCTGGACGAAGTAAGCGGCATACGTGCTACGCTCGTGTGTTTCGAAGCTCCCCATCGTTTGTATGAGACGCTGGCCGATATGCAGGCAATCCTGGGCGGCAGCCGTCCTTGTGCCATCTGTCGCGAGTTGACAAAGCGCCACGAAGAAGTCTGGCGTGGCACCTTGGCAGAGGCATATGCTGTGTGGAAGGAGCGCCAGCCCCGCGGCGAGTTCACCTTAGTTGTGGGCGGTGCATCGCCATCTGTGGCTTGGGACGAGACGCGCGTCCGTGAAGCACTTGCCTCGCTCTTGAGCCAGGGCATCGACCGTAGCACCGCAGCGCGTCAAGTGGCACGTGTATCCGGTTGGTCGCGAAGGGCCGTGTACACATTGGCATTGCAGACCAGTCCCCAGCCAGAGGAAGGTGGTGAGGAGACTTCCCTGTACTAGAGTCGGGGTAACGGATAGAGGGTGACCAATGTAGAAGCAATACGCAAGATAGGGCTGGGGAAGATACTCAATGAGACAGCCGCTAGGGAGAGGATCAGCAGCACAAAACCAGAGGTTATCGGAACTGGTGCGGAAGGTAGCACGTGAGCTCCTGTCTCATCGGCTTGCAATAATGCGAACAATGCGCGCAAATAAGCGAGCACTACTCCCAGACCTGCCAATAGAACAAGCCACGCCCAGCGTTCATCTACCTGAGCCAAATCGTGCAGTAAGAGCCAACGCCCTGCAAATCCAGCAGCTAGTGGGGTACCTGCTATCGAAAAACCCCCTATCGTCAGAGCGATGGCAGCCAATGGTTGACGCCGTCCCACGCCACGTATGTTGATCAGAGAATCCCCATCTGATCCCTTCAGAAGGGTTTCTGTTGCGATGCCCAACAGCATCAGCCCAAGCGCCCGTGTCACTAAGCTCGCATACAGCACCACAGCTCCACGGGTTCCCTGGACCGCCAATGCGATCAACAGGCAACCCAAATCAAATAGCGCGGCATATCCCAGCATCGCCCGCAGAGTGCGCTGGATGGCGGTAAACATCCCTCCAAGAGCTGCCGATGCCAACCCTATTAATAGCAGTATCTGGCCACTTTGCTCCCACCAGCCAAACCAGGTCGCTTCAGCCAATAGATGATTGAGCAGGGTCAGCACCATCATGGGAAAACCGATCAGCACCAACGCGCCAGACAGAGACGAGGAGCTGCCGAGCGTGGTCAGCACGCTATATATAGGAAAGGCAAATAACCATAGTGCGAAGCCCATCGCCAACAGAATGGCCGCTTGGGGCAAATACATAGTGTGCTCGGCGTTTTCACGATACACATCTATATGCCAAGCGGCTAACAAAAAGAAAGGCAATGCCAGGCCTATAGTCACCAGGAAGCGCCAGGCACCCCGCACCGAATCAGGACGCTCATCCTGGATAACCGGCACGGCAGCGATCGCGGCAAGCGTCATCACCAAGCTACTGATAGCTAGATGGCGTGACATCGCGGCGATGGCGAACAACCCTGCGATACACAACCCAAGCGGCAAAAAGTGCCGTCCCAATCGTAGGGATTGTCCCGCTACGAAGAGCCATGCCGAAGCCAGGAGATAGATCGCCAGCGTAAACTGGGTCAAGGGATCAAGCAAGAAGACGCGTCCCATTAAGTGTAAGGGATGAGTCGGAGGAAGTATAGCGGCTAGTATTCCTGTGAAGGCAGATACCAAAGCGGCCAGATAGCCTCCAAAACGCCAGCCTCGCAGCAGATAAACGGGCACCGCTGCCCCCAATGGAAGTAGGATCAGCCAGAGCGGTGGATCAATCACGGCCTTTCCCCCGAGAGATCACGCTCCTGGAAGGCAGCTAGATAGGAGATAGACGCAGTAAGTAACAGGTTCACGGCAGCGAGCAGAAACATGATAGTCAGGCTAGACTCTAAGAGGGTGTACAACAGTTCAAAACCAGTTAGCGCGGTCAGCAGCCCAGGACCTGCCGGCAGAGGCTGGCCGTTTAGCATCAGCACAGTCAAACCCACTAACATTAACCAGTAGCAACTCAGCCCCACCTCGGGTGGCGTGTCTGGAAGCGGATAATCGCGCGCGAACACTGTCGTCAGCACGAACACCAAGCACAACGCTAGGGCTCGAAAGATTAAACCAGTCCAGGACAGAGGAGGATGTGTCTCAGCTACATCTCCGGAGGACAACTGTCGAGTTACACCAAAGTTGACGAGAACGCTCCAGCCCGACTGGCGTGCTGCGAGATAAAGCATCAGGCAGATAAGCGCGCCGACTAATACCTTGATCAGGGCAATTTCGGGCAGGACCAGCTGGGAGA
>JANXAX010000066.1 GCA_025062175.1 Anaerolineae bacterium
TCGCTGAGACGGTGCTGGCCGACCTGAACGTGCGCTACGTCATCGTGCACAAACACGACCTGCCGCCGGGCAGCTATCGCGCCGAGACGTTGGCGCTGGTCGAGCGCGTATTTGGCACATGGCCGGTCGTGGTGGATGACGCATGGCTGAAGGTCTTCCGGCGACCCGATGGGCCGGTGCGCAGGCTGCCCTATCTGGTGCTTGGCACGGGCTGGGACGAGCGCATCTGGGACGGACAACGGCCAGCACGCTCGCTCCGCCCGCCACGGGCGACGCTGCAGGCACATATGCCGGCCGCCGGAGAGGCCGCTCTGGAGCTCGAAGCGCACGCCTTGGGAACGGCGGCATTGCGCGTCCTCGTGGCTGACCGGCCGGCGGCCGAACTGGTGCTGCAGGAGCAGCCGACCGTGCACCGTATCCCGCTGTCCTTGCCCGCCGGCGAGACCCCCATCGGCCTGGAGGTGCTGCCCGAGGCGGCGCCGGTGAGGGTGCAGCGCCTTGAGCTATCTACGATGGAGGGGCGCGGCGAATAGCGATGCGCCTAAGCGCGCTGACTGTGCCAGTGGTCGTCCGCGTTGTGACCAACCGTTCGGTGGCGGCGCAACAGCCATCGGGGCGCGCAAAGGTGATGGGATCTGCACTTTGCCTCACCCCGGAGATGCCTCTCGCGATCATTCGGCTTCATCCCACGTGAAGCGCCGCTCGAAAGGGGGCATGGCAGCCACCGCTTCGATCGTCAGCCTTCGATCGCCGGAGGCGCTGTCGAACCAGGCCGCCGGGTCGACTGGGTCGGAGAGCAACCAGGGACAGAAGGCAAACAGATAGTCGGGCAGCGGCGTGCCATCTGAAAGACGTCCTGTGCGAAACCAGTCGAACACTTCCAGGTGATAATCTCGATGCAGCTCCTCACTGATGGCCGGGAATCGGTTGTCTTGGCGCTCGCCGAGGCGCCAACCCCCTTCGCCGGCGACCATCATGGGCACGAAGCCCACTTCCTCGGCAAACACCTGGGCAAATGCACGGAAGCCGAGCACGCCGTGGATGTCCTCCGTGTAGTCAGGAGGATGGTTCAGCCCGTGCAGGTGAGGGATGAAAAACATGCGCGCGAAGATGTGTGGCATCTCCGCGGCTTTCAGCGCGCGCAAGGTGGCGCGTAGCCACTCCGGGGTCATCAATTGCAGGCCGACGTAGCCGCCCGCGTCGTAGACCTGGCGCACCGCCGGCAATAGCATGCGCAGATAGAGTTCCTGATTCACACTACATATGTCATCCCACTCTTGTTCCAGCTCGGGCTCGTTGTAGAGCTGCATATACGGGGCGATACCGCGTTGGCGCAGAAATGCCACATCCTCGGCCCAGCTGAGGTAGGCCTGATACGGCCGGACGAACGGCCGCCAGATGGCTGTGATGCCGGCAGCCTGGAAGAGCGGCGCGGTGCGCCGTAACTGGTCGTGGTCGCGGTAGACCACGGTTGCCCACTTGATGTCGAGCCAGACAAGACGGTTGATTTGGCGCTGGGCTTCGATGGCGTCGTACTGGTGCGTTTGCAGGAAATGCATCCCGCGGCCGTTGTCGCCGGATGGCCGCGGCCATGTCCGCAGCCAGTCGACGTAGGACGCTCGCGGTGGGGGAAACGTGTGTGGCGGTGGGATGATCGTGCGTTCAGGTTCGACGGGCACAAAATGGGCCTGGCGTCGCACGTCGGCATCGATGGCGACCCAAGCGGTTCCATCGAAGCGGATTTTGCCGCGTCGCCCGATGAACCACAGCCGGCCGGCGGCGTCCGCCACAACCAAGCGGTGGCGGTCGTGCAGGACGGGGTTGTCTGTGTCGGTATAAAGCAGCGGAGATGCGTCACAACCGTCGAGGCGCGCGATGTAGTTGTCGCCCGCGACCCAGATGCGGCCGTCGGCGCGCGCCAGCCAGTGTGCGGGTGTTTTGAAGGCCGCCGTGCAGGGTCGCACCGTCCCATCCCGGTAAACATGTACACCTTGGGAAGTCGCTGCCCACACCGAGCCATCCGGTTCGGCCAGCAGCGCAGATATTGCTGGATGTCCTGAAAGCGACAGGTGTTCCGTCCACTTCTGGTGATATGGATCGTAGCGCCACAGGGCACCCGTGCGCGTCGCTGCCCACACCGTTGCTCGGCTGCGGTCATACACCACCGCAGAGATGTCCGAGGTGGCGTTGTGGGTGTCATTCAGGATGGGAATGAACTTCCGATCTGCCGTATGGGCTCTGATGACCACCTGAACCAGGCCTTCTCCGGCACAGGCGCACCAGAACGTGTTGTCCGGCCCTGGGGCAATCGACGTCACCGCTGTAGCGGCACAGGCGCGTGCTGAGTGCCAGCCATCTGCGGCGAGCAGCCAGAGCATGCCATCTGTGGCGCCGGCGACCAATCGGCCGTCTGCTGCGCTCAGGGCGCGGACCACAGCGCCGTTCGGAAGGCGGTGTGGCTCGTACGTCCCTTGTGCGATGTTCCAGCGTGTGAGCCGTCCGGACTCGTTCGCCGTCCACAGAGCGTCCTCGGCCCACGTCGCGGCAGTAGCTTCCGGATAGCTGCGTCGTTCCGCTTCGAGATCCACCGGCTGCGGCCGCCCGGCCGGCGGATGATCGGCCGGGCACGCCGGCGCAGTGGGAGATGTGCTAGCGGATGTCGCGAGCAACCACGGCGATGGAGCGCCCGAACAAGCCAGCAAGCACCCACTCAGGGCGAAGATCAACGCCAGCCAGAGGCCGCCGCGCATCCCGTGTGGTGCTGCGGTCGAGCCAAAGCACAGTGCGGCACCGTCGACGGTGCCGCACCGCCCAAAAACCGTGGATAAACGCCGGAGCAGCTTCAGATGTCCCCCGCAGGTCACAGATTCCTAAGGTTTCCAGACCTCCCACACGCGACCCACCAAGTCGGGACCGGGTTTGAGGGTCACCTGGCCAGGCTGCCAACCCGAGGGCGTCACCTCGCCGGTGGCCCGTACGTGCTGGAAGGCCTTGGTCTGCCGGATCAGCTCGTCTGGATTGCGTCCTACTTCTGGCGTCAGCACTTCCATCGCTCGGATGACGAAGTCGGGATCGATGATGAAACGGCCACGAATATCCACACCGGCCGCCTCATCGTACACCCCATACACCGTGCCGATCTTGCCACCGGGGTCCGATAGCATAGGGAACGGCACCCCGCCTTCCACCATCTTGGACAGCTCGTGCTCCTGCCAGATCTGGTGCACGAAGCGACTGTCCGTGCTGACAGCCAACACCTCTACGCCCAACGCTTTCAGTTCTTCGTACCGGACGGCGACCGCCGTCAGTTCGGTCGGTCGGACGAAGGTGAAATCTCCAGGATAGAAACAGAGCACAATCCACTTACCTTTCTTCTGACGAGAGTTGCAAAGTCGTCTAGCTGCTTACGCGGCTGCGCGGATATGTCAAGACGCGCGCTGGGGGTGGAGGCATTGCAAGGTTGGATGAACCAAAGCGGTGACTCCGGGGTTACAACAACCATCCCAAGCCGCGACTGCGAGAGAGCGGTGTGGTCCCCCCTCGCCCCGGCCCTCTCCCACCAGCGGGGATAGTATATCATATATGAGCTATTTCTCGATACCACAAAACGGCGAAATTGACAAGGTTGAGTAAATAGCCTATCATGCGACATTGAACAAATGTACATACCTGAACATTAGGACAACCTCGTGCGCGAGATGGCAATTTCCATCTTCCCCCACAGTTTTACAAGAAAGGTGACCCGATGACACCCGATGAGATTCTCCACACCGCGCGTTCGGTGATCGAACGCGAGAGCCAAGCGGTCGCGAGCTTGGTCGAGCAGATTGGTCCCGATTTCATCAAGGCCGTAGAAATGCTCCTTGCATGTGAGGGCCATGTCCTGGTGGCCGGGTCGGGCACCTCACACGCGGTGGGCGCGCGTCTGGCTCATCTGCTCTCGTGTTGTGGCACGCCGGCGTTGTTCATCCACCCCGGCGACAGCCAACATGGGCTTTCCGGCGCCGTCACGGCGCGCGATGTCTTGATCGCTCTTTCCAAGGGTGGTGAGACAGCCGAGGTGAACTTTTTGGCATCTATTGCCAAGCGACGAGGCGCGAGAGTCATTGCCATCACCGAGCGCCCTGATTCCACCTTGGGTCGACAGAGCGACGTGGTGTTGTGCGTGCGTGCACCGGCCGAGGTTGATCCCTACGGCATGATCGCCACCGGCAGCTCGCTGGTGAACTGCGCCTTTGGCGATGCTTTGTGTGTCACCTTGTTGCACCTGCGCGGGTACACCCGCGAACAGTTCGGCGAGACCCATCCGGGCGGCGCGGTGGGCCAACGCATTGCCGCAGAAAGAAAGATGTAGCCGATGATGCATCTGATGGGGTTGGACATTGGCACCTCGGGTTGCCGAGCGATGATCTTCGCTGAGGATGGCACGCCACTCGCCGGCGCTGCGCGCGAGTATCCGGTGGACATGCCACAGCCTAGGTGGGCGGAGCAGGACGCTGAGGCGGTCTGGCGGCATGCTCAAGACGCAATGCGCGAAGCGGTTGCGGCCGCCGGGGTCGACCGGATTGCCGCGATTGGCCTGTCGGTGCAGGGCGAGGCGGTCATCCCGGTGGATGGGCAAGGGAATGCGTTGCGCCCCGCGATTCTGGGCATGGACACGCGCACTGACGAGCAGAACCGCTGGCTGGCGTCTACCTTCGGCGCTGAATATCTATTTGAACGCACCGGCATGCCCATCCACACGATCAATACGCTGCCGAAGCTCTTATGGCTGAAACAGTATGCGCCGGAGATATGGTCGCAGGCACACCGTTTCCTGCTTTATGAGGACTTTCTCATCCATAAGATGTGTGGCCGTGCAGTCATCAGCCGCTGTCTGGCGTCGCGCACACAGCTCTACGATTTGCGCGATGACGGTTGGTCGTCCCACATCCTCACCACCATCGGGCTCGACGCGCAGCGGCTGGCGACAGTGCAGCCATCTGGCGTGGCCGTAGGCGAAATGCACCCCGCCCTGGCGACCCAGCTGGGCCTGGCGCAGTCGCCGTGGGTGGTGACCGGCGGCCACGACCAGGCATGCGGCGCGCTGGGCGCCGGTCTGACCCGCCCCGGCCTAGCGATGGTCTCCACTGGTACCGCCGAGGTGGTCGAGATTGCTATGCCGGCCCCTCAGCTGAATGAGGTGTTGCGCAAGGGCAACATCTCGGTGTATGCGCATGTGGTGGCGGGCCTTTATCTCGCCATGGTGCTCAACCACAGTGGTGGCTTGGTGCTACGCTGGTATCGGGATACTTTTTGCGAGGGGGAACTGCAACGTGCCCAGGCGAGCGGGCGCAGTGCCTATGACCTGATCCTGGCGGATGCTTCTCCGGAGCCGTCGCGGCTGCTCTTCCTGCCGCATCTCTCCGGCAGCGGCACGCCGTGGCTGGACATCGCCTCCAAGGGAGCGGTGTTGGGCCTGACCTTCAGCACGACGCGGCGTGACGTGGCCAAGGCGATTCTAGAGGGCCTCACCTTCGAGCTGCGCATCAACCTGGACCTGTTGCGGCAAGGTGGGGTGGGCATCGAGGAGCTGCGCGCCATCGGCGGTGGGGCACGTTCGGAGCTGTGGCTGCAGCTCAAGGCCGACATTCTCGGCGTGCCAGTGGTGCGGCCGGCGGTGACGGAGGCTGCTTGCCTGGGCGCCGCTTTATTGGCCGGCGTGGGCGCTGGTGTCTATGCCGACGCCGCGCAGGCGGTGGCCCGGGTGGTGCACCTGACGCACACTTATCGGCCCGACCCGGAGCGCGCCGCGCGTTATGAGCGTCTGTACACGCTCTATCGCGCCGTCTATCCCGCGGTGGCGCCCATCACCCATCAGCTGTGACATGGAAGACCGATTCCCAACGCCTCGGGCGCGCGATGTGCTTGCGTCACGGTTGATGCCGTGTTACACTGCGTGCCACTTTGTGGGCATACACAGGGGGATGTGGCGGCGTGAAAAAAGTGCGCATTGGCGGTATGATGCATAGCTCGGGGCTGGCGATGGTCGGCGTCCTGGCGATGCCCTCCCGTCCGGGACTCGCGGGCAAAATCCTCTCGACGTTGGGGGAGCATTCCATCAACGTTCCGTTTATTGTGCAAATTGTGGATCAGGATGGCCACGACCACGTGGTCTTTTGCGTGAGCAGCCCGGACCTGTCGGCCACGCTGGAATTGCTCCAGGACGTGCGCCATGAAGTGCAGGCGAAGGAGGTGGTGCACGAGACCAATGTCGGCACCGTAAGCATCTTCGGTCCTGACTTTCGCCAACGGCCTGGCATCGCCGGGCAGATGTTCGCCGCATTGGGACGGGTGGGCATCAACATCAAGGCCATCAGCACCTCAATGTCCACCATCACGTGCGTTGTGCAGGGCGACCGCATACGCGACGCGCTCAAGGCGCTGGAGGAAACCTTCGAATTCCCCTGCTAGGGGGTGGGCGCCATCTCGCTGCGCACGGTGCGATAGAGGGCGTCGGCGCGTAGCTGATGCAAGGTGTAGCATGGAGCGCCCATCGCATCGGCCAATGCCTGGGCGAGGCCGCGGTCAAACGAGGCATGCTCCATGTTGATCACCACCGAGCGGATGTGCGCCTTGCGGATCATCTCCGCGACGCGATGGGCTTCTTCTTGTGCCGGCATGCCGGTCACCGAGACGTTGGCCGCGCCATCGGTGAGCAAGATGAGCAATGGCATCACCTCCGGATGGGCACGCATCTCCCGGCGCAACACGCGGTAGGCGAGCAACAACCCAGCAGAGAGCGGAGTCTTGCCGCCCACTGGCACATCCGCCAGCTTGCGTTTGGCGAGTTCCACACTTGAGGTGGGTGGCAACACCAGACGCGCTTCCTCCTTCTGAAAGACGACCAGTCCGACCTGATCGCGCCGCTGGTAGGCATCCAGCAGCAGCGACATGATCGCCCCCTTGGTGGCTTCCATCCGCTCGGCCGCGGCCATGCTCCAGCTGGCGTCGACGACGAACAGGATCAAATTGGCGGCGCGGCGCACCCGCACTTTGCGCTGCAGGTCGGATTTCTCAATCGCGATGGCGGTGTCGTGATGCGGTCGGTGTATCTGGAAAGGGGCCGCGGCACGCACTGTGGCATCGAAGGCGATGTCGGAGCTGTCGCCGTTCGCCGGGCGCGCTTGGACATAACGGCCGCGCTTGCGCTCGGTCGCTGTACGGCTGCGTTTGCCCGCTTGATTGCGCGTCATGCGATCGAGCGGGGTCTGCAACTTTCGCGGGCGAAAGGCGTCGCCGATTGCGACGGCCATCTCAAAGGGACGTTCTTTGCCCGTGGGGGGAATAGTGTGGGGATTAAGTGGCAGATGGGACAGCGGCGGCATGGTGATCGATTGCTCGCCGCCTACCACCTCACCAGCGTTTTTTTTTCCTCGACGAGGGACATGCTCTCCGCCGGCTTCTCCTGCCCTGGTTGACTCACCTCGCGACGTGCCTGGGCCAGTCGGTCGGCTAATTCTTGGAAGCGCATCTCAGTGTCCTGGAACGGCTGCCGTTTGAGTCGGTGGGGCAAGGCCAGCTCGGCGGCGACTAGGATGTCCTCATCGGTGATTTGATGGCGTTCGTGATAGGCCGCGTGTGCGATGGCGGTTTTCAGGATCACGATGTCCGCTCGGTGACCGTCCACGTTCATCTCGCTGGTCAAGTGGGCGATGGCGTAGAGATCTGCCGGGGTATAGCGCACATCCGCCACCTGCAGGCGGGCGCGTTCGATGCGCTGGGAGAGCTCGCGCTCACGCGGTTCCCATTCCCGGTAGAAGCCCTCTGGGTCGCGTTCGAACTGCACGATACGCTTGAGGATCTCGACGCGTTCTTCGGTCTGACGGATGCTCTGGATGTCGACGCACAGGGCGAAGCGGTCCAACAGCTGCGGTCGCAGGTCGCCCTCCTCGGGGTTCATCGTGCCCACCAGGATGAAACGCGCCGGGTGAGAGAAGGAAATGCCCTCGCGCTCAACGACATTGACCCCCATCGCCGCCGAGTCGAGCAAGAGGTCCACGACGTGGTCATCGAGCAGATTGACTTCATCCACGTAGAGCAGTCCGCGATTGGCCGCTGCCAGGATGCCGGGCTCGAAATGGCGCTCCCCCTTTTTGATCGCCAACTCGATGTCCAACGTTCCGACCACGCGGTCCTCGGTGGCGCTCACCGGCAGGTCGACGAAACGGGTGCGTCGCCGTACCACCGGCAGCTCCTCGCCGCGCTGGACACGCTCACGACAGTTGTCACATTGGCGGTCGGCGCGATATGGGTCACAGCTGAAAGGGCAATCGGCCACCACTTCGATCTCGGGCAACAGCGACGCCAGCGCACGGGCGGCCGTGCTCTTGGCAGTGCCACGTTCACCCCGGATCAACACCCCGCCGATCTGGGGGCTGATCGCGTTCAGAATCAAAGCGGTGATCATTCGACGTTGTCCGACGATGGCGGTGAAGGGAAACACTCTTGGCATATGTTCACTCCAGATACACGATATTCATCCTAACCTGTTCATTATATATCTGAAACGGTGATATAGCAAAGAGGGGGGCTACTTTCCCAGGGCTTTTTCCTTTTCTTATTCTTATAGCACGTGCTATGATTGCGGCAAACCGGTAAAGGAGAGGGCAAGTAAAATGGCATCCCAGCGAGGTGAAGAGTTTATTGGACGAGTGGAGGAGAATAGTTGAGGAGGGAAAAGCTCTGGCCTATTACCAAATACCTGTTCCAAAGCGTCGCGACCTCTGCTATAATTTTTGATTGACTGAAGGCAGGATGCGGTCGTGCGCTAAATGATCGAAACAGCGAACCTGAGCAAGCATTTCGGTTCGATCCGCGCTGTGGATGGCATTGACCTCCGCGTACGCGAAGGAGAAGTGTTCGCTTTGCTAGGGCCCAACGGCGCTGGCAAGACCACCACCGTGCGGATGTTGGCTGCCATTCTGAAACCAACGACCGGTTGGGCGCGCGTCGCCGGCCTGGATACGGTGCGCGAAGCGCGTCAGGTGCGCCAGAGTGTGGGGTTGTTGACCGAGGCGCCCGGTCTCTACACCCGCATGCGCGCTCTGGAATACCTTGATTTCTTCGGACAGTTGTACCGATTGCCTTCTCGCCAACGTGCCGCACGGAGTGAGCAGCTGCTGCGGCGCTTCGATTTATGGGATGCACGTCATCGACGCCTCGGCGAATATTCCAAGGGAATGCGTCAGAAATTGGCGTTGGTGCGTGCTATGTTACACGACCCGCTGGTGCTCTTTCTGGATGAGCCCACCTCGGCGATGGATCCCTACAGCGCACGTCAGGTGCGCGAGGCGATCCTCGAGCTGCGTCGCGAGAGCCGCACCATCGTGTTATGCACCCATAACCTGAGCGAAGCGGAGGCGCTGGCAGACCGGATTGCGATTATCCGACGTGGGCGTATCGCTGCGCTGGGGAGTATTTCGGAGCTGAAGCGTCGCCTGTTGGGCGATCCTCTCTTCGAATTGCGCCTGGGGACCTCGCTTGACGGGCTGTTGCCTCTGCTAGAGGACCTGGTTCAGCTGCGCGAATATGGGAACAACTGGGCGCGTTATACTACCCCTATGCCCGAGACGGTGAATCCTCAGCTGATGCAGCGTTTGATCGAACACGGAGTGCCTGTCATCACACTCAGCGAGGTGCCGCGTAATTTAGAGGAGGTCTACCTGCGCATCGTAAACGACAAACAGAGCGATGCAGAAACATACCACCAGCTTCTGGAGCAGGGCATTACATGAGGATGCATTTGTTTCTTCCCGGCGACAAGGAAATCACGTTACGCGAACGCTTACATCTTGCTCTGGTTGTCACCCGCCGTGAGCTGCGTGATAGCTTGCGCGATTGGCGCATCACAACCCCGATTTTTATTCTCACGTTAT
>JANXAX010000067.1 GCA_025062175.1 Anaerolineae bacterium
CATGCAAGTCCACCAGTCCGAAATTCCAGCGGTGCCATTGCGTGCCGCGGTCGGGGGAACGCAACACCCCGTCTTCCATGCTGCCGGCGAAGATGAGCCCGTCTTGAGCAAAGTTGGGGGATGGCAACAGCACCGTGATCACGGGGGGTGGTTTGGGCATGTTGCCCAACACCCACGACTTTCCCCCATCTTCGGAGCGCAGAACCCCACCGTTCGTGCCAGCGTATAGCGTATGATCTTCGGAGAACGTGGGCGACAGGGCAACTGCCGGGGTGACCAGCGCATCTGGGAGCTGGAGCGATTCATAGGCATCCTGCCACTCCTGGCTTCTGGCATCCCAGCGGAAGAGACCGCTCTTACGTGCGACGAAGCAGATGCCATCTTGGGCAAAGTCGGGTGATGGCGCGATCGCATAGACGTAATCCTGAAACTCTTCCGTCTTCATGGGAAGTGTCCTCTCTCCGAATTCTCTTAGGACCCGGCCGCTTTGTGGTGCGCCACCGGCGGATCTTTGCGCTGCACTAACACCTCGATCGTCAGAGCGAGGCCGACGGCACTAATCACATCAGTGACGATCGCTTTCTGCACCGCAGCGGAGTCAAGGATGCCGGCCTCTACCATGCGCACCACACGTCCGCTGCGCACGTCGAAGCCGTGGCCGCGTCCGGCCAGCTTGACCTCGGCGAGCACCTCGCTGGCATCGTAACCGGCGTTGGCGACGATGGTGCGCATCGGTGTTTCCAATGCCTGGGCTAGGATGCGATAGGCTGCCCGCTCATCGGGGTCGGATGCCTGCTCGTACCGGGCGCGCAGGCTGGGCACACAATCCAATAGGGCAGTCCCTCCGCCCGGCACTACACCTTCGCGCAGGATGCCCCGCAGGGTGTCTGAGGTATAAATCGCCAGCGATTTGCGCGCTTCAATATGAGAAGGACCGAACCCTCCCACCCACAGCACGGCGGAACCACCCAACAATCGTCCAATGCGCTCACGCAACCGTTTGCGCTCATCCACATCGCGCGCACGCGCGAAAGCTGCTTTGAGATGGTGGATGTGCGCCTGGAGAGCTCTCGAGTCGCCCTTGCCACCGATGATGCCGAACTTGGTCTTATCCGCCCAGATCAGGCGGGCATACCCCAGCCGCTCAAGACGGAAGTCGTTGAGCGTTTCGCCGGCGTCGTGGATCAGCGGACGGCCGCCGGTCAGCGCTGCCATATCCTCCATCGCCATCCGCCCCTCGGTACGTCGGCTGTCCGGCGTGCGCACAGCGGCTAAGTCAAACGTGCCCGGTCGGCGGTTTGCCAGCAACAGACCGCGCACCGAAGGAGACATCTCATCGACGGTGATCATCAAAGCGCGGATGCCGGCACGATGCACCGCTTCCAAAACCGGCACCAACTCAAGCGGCTCCTTCATCGCTAGATCGCTGATTAGAATAGCCGCATCCTGCAAATCCACCCGCAGGGTGCGGTGGTCGGTAATCATCTCCGGCGAGAGCACGCCGCTGTTCCAGTAAGTGCCTTCGACGTACTCCCGCTCGATCTCATGGCGACGCCCATCACGGATGTCCAGCTGACCATACTCGCCGATAATGTCGTGGATCTCGCCCAGAACGGCGGCGAGCTCGGGATCGTGGCAAATCGATTCGGCCAGCTGGGCGAGCTGTGTCGCGCCTTGTACCGGCAAGGTCATCGCCTCCAGCTCACTCCGGATGAGCGGGATCGCTGCTTCGAAAGCGCGGCGCAAGACGGTCGGACTGCCGCCGGATACAATGTAACGCAGGCTTTGGTTATACAAAGATTGAAACAGGACGGCGGCAGTTGCTGTGCCGTCCCCCACATCATCCTGCAACCGCCATAGGACATGGCGGAGGAACATCGCGCCCATATCCTCATTGCGGTGCGGGAGTTCCTGGATACGCCGTGCGATCAATGCACCGTTGTCGAGCATTTCTGGCGGGAGGCTGAGTGCCGTGCGTGCGACGGCCACCTTGCGCGGCAGCGGCCCGAGTGTCGGGCGCACGGCTTCCGCGATCAGATTCACGCCGCGTTGGAAACCTTGATAGGCGGTTGGATTGAAAACAACACGCGGTTTGCGCCAAGCTGGCTTGGGAATGGGGGCACGTCTCACCGTTCTACCTCGATGTCCTCCGCATCGTCACCGTTTTGGCATACAACGGCAGCAGATTGAAATTGTAGCACAAATGGCGCGTGATGCAACCATCGCCTGTTTAGGCGGGCACCTCGCATTATGACTCGGCAGTTTGACACCGGGTCAAATCTCTGATATCATGGGACTTGAAAACGATAGCATGATATCGTTTTCATTCCCACGTGTCAGAGCAGTATACTGATGAGGCCCTGCAAGCTCCTCAGGAGACTGGGTGTTTCAGGTCCGTATTCCTACGTCGGTGCGTTCTAAGGGAGAAAGTGTGCCGACCATCGCTGATGTTGCCCGTCGTGCAGGAGTTTCTCCGGTCACTGTGTCCCGGGTACTGAACGGGACAGCACGCGTCCACCCTGCTACGCGTGATGCGGTGGAACGCGTCATCGCCGAGCTAGGCTATGTTCCCAATGTGATCGCGCGCGGCTTGCGCTCTCGTCGTACCGGCACATTGGGGTTGATCCTGCCTGACCTCGCCAATCCCCTGTGGGCAGCTGTGGCACGCGGTGTGGAAGACGCAGCACGTGGCCATGGCTACGCGATCTTCCTCGGCAACACCGATGAGAATCCCACCCGGCAAGAGCAATATCTCCAGATGATGCTCGGCCAGCGCATCGAGGGATTGATCATTGTGCCATGTGAGTCCAATGCGCGCGCTTTCATGTCCGTCCAGGAGCAAGGTATCCCGGTGGTTGCAGTGGAACGCGTCTTCCAGGGTTGGGATACTGATGCTGTGACCACCGACGTGGCGGCGGGTGCGCGTGCGCTGGTGCATCATCTGGTAGCACTGGGTCGCACACGCATTGCTGTGCTGTCGGGCCCGGCTACCCTTTCCTCGGCCGATGACTGTGTGGCCGGCTACTGTCTGGCGCTTCAGGAGCTGGGATTGCCGATCGACTCCAAGATGATCCGGCGGGGCGAACTACGCGCCGTCTCTGGCGCACGTATGACGGATCAGCTGCTCGACGAGCGGATTCCGCTCGATGCCATCTTGGCAGTGAACAGCACTCTGGCGCTCGGCGCCTTGGAAGCGCTGCAGCGTCATGGGTTGTGTGTGCCGGAGGATGTGGCATTAGTCTGCTTCGATGACCTCGGCATGTTGTCGATCTCCCTGCCCTATATGACGGTGATCGCACAGCCAGGTTATGAAATGGGCAGCAATGCCGCGCAGCTGCTCTTCAGTCGTCTGCATAGCACCCAGTTTTTGCCCCCGCGCCATGTCGTCTTACCCACACGTCTGATCGTGCGCTACTCGTGCGGTGCCTATCTCAAGCATGCCGAGGAGCGGCCGCGCTTATCTTTCTCCACTCTCCATGCGGTGACGACACAAGGTGTGCTGATCAAACCTTTGAGCGACACGGAACGCCACGCCGGATATGCATGCCTCGGTTGTGTCGACACAAAGCTGGCAGGACACATCCCTCTATCCACCGATGATGACAAACCCAACCTGGAGCGACTGCTCCGCGTCCTGCACCACGAAGAAGCGGACCGAGTGCCCCATTTGAATCTTTGGGTGACAAGCCGTGCCGTGTATGAATATGTGTTGGGCCGCTCCCTGCGCGAGACACAAACGCGCCGGGCGCCCGATTTGCCCCCGGGAAGTCCCGAGGATCAGGTGGAATTCGCGGTACGAATGGGCATGGACGCAGTGGCATGCCATTTCATCTGGCAGCCGAACAACCTTTTCGCTCGGTCTTCGAATGGTGCACTCTGTTACGTGGGCGGCTCGGTGCGTAGTTGGAGCGATCTGGACGCGCTCGAACCTCCGCCGGTGCTGGCCGATCAACTCGACAGCTTGGAACGCTATCTGCGCGCGGCACACGGCAGCGGCGTGGGTGTCGTGGCCAGCTTTTCCTCGTTTTTCGACTGCGCGATGCGCGCTGTCGGCACCATCGAAGCGCTTTATTTGTTCTATGACGACCGCCCTTTCCTCGAGGCTTTGATGAACATTCTGCTCGAACACCAGCAGCGAGTCATGCGTGCGGTGTGTGACCGTTTTGCAGAGGACTTGGCGTTCGTATTGGTCAAAGATGAAATTGCACACAATGTCGGCCTGATGATCCGTCCTGATATGTTCGAAGAGATGTTCGTGCCTCGTATGCGGCAGCTGATCGCGCCGGCTAAGGAGCACGGCAAACTGGTCGCTTTGTACACCCGCGGACGTATGGAAAAGGTGCTGCCCATCTTGGAACGCATTGGTTTCGACATCGTGTCGCCTATGGAACCGGAATGCAACGACCTGGTACATCTGAAACATCAATGGCGTGGCCGCATAGCGTTCATCGGGGGCATTCCGCTTTCGTTATTGACATATGGCAGTTGGGAAAAGATCGAGGAGGCCGTCCAGGAGACATGCGCCCAGTTAGCGCCTGGTGGGGGCTATGTGTTAGGCGCGAGTGGCCCTATCACCGAAGGGATACCCCCGCAGAACGTCTGGGTGATGGCGCAAGCGGTGCACAAATATGGTCGCTATGCAGCACACTCAGAGGCGAGGTGACGTGCATCCCTTCGTCGGACCGAGCCGCCTCTAGAAGAGACCGTGGAGGCAACGTCTGCCCCAATCATGGGCTGATGAATACATCACCAAAATCTTAGCGATGAGGGAAAGGAGAAAGGTGCAATGAGTCTTGAAGCCATTTACGACGCAGTACTGAATGGCGACGCCAAGAAAGCGGCTGCCGAAACGGAAGCGGCCCTCAAGGCAGGGATCAAGGCGGAAGACATCCTCCACAAGGCGTGCATCCCGGCCATGGCAGAGGTGGGTCGTCTTTTCGAAGAGGGCGAGAAGTTTGTACCCGAGATGCTCATCTCGGCGCGTGCGATGCAGGCCGCGATGAACATCCTGCGCCCGGAACTGGTCAAGGCGGATGTCAAGACGCTGGGCAAGGTGGTCATCGGCACGGTGCAGGGTGACCTGCACGATATCGGCAAGAACCTGGTCAAGATGATGCTGGAGGGCGCCGGTTTCGAGGTAATCGACCTGGGTGTGGATGTCAGCGCCCAGAAGTTCGTGGAGACCGCTCGTGAGCACAACGCTGATATCATCGGCCTCTCGGCGCTCCTGACCACCACCATGCCGGGGATGAAGACCACGATTGAGGCGCTCAAAGAGGCCGGGCTGCACGGCAAGATCAAAGTGATGATCGGTGGTGCCCCGATTACGCAAGACTACGCCGATGAAATCGGGGCTGACGGATACGCTCCGGACGCCAGCAGCGCCGTGCGTAAGGCGAAACAACTGCTCGGCATCGCCGCCTGACGTTCTCAACGAGGCGCTTGCCTATCCGCCTCGCGTATCCAAATCTCCGTGACTGTGCACAGTGACACCGCCGCTGGCCTTTATCCAGGCTGGCGGCGGTGCGAAATGGGGAGTTCCGTGACAAGAGAATTCCACGTTTCCCGCCTGGCGCGAGAGCGTTACCGCTTCGATGAGTCGCTGTTTCAGCTGAGCGGTAATGTCATCCTGGCCAATTTCCACGCAGCACGCCTGTTCGCTCAGCGCATCAATCGCACGCGCGACCTGGCACGCTTCCCTGAGCAAGCCATCCGCGCCGGTCAGCTGAACGCTATGGGGCTGATCGACGAGATTCTGCACTATGTGGTGGAGCTATACCGCCAGCAGAAGAACCCGACGGTGATGTCGCAAGCGCTGGCATGGCTGGAACAACGCCTCGGACGGGAGGCAGTGGAGAAGACATTGCGCCGCTTTAGCGACGAGTTCCCTCCCCTGGTGGTCTATCGACGCAAGATTGACCTGGATGCCTATCTAGCTGGCGAGAGCGACGGTGTGCCCCACCGCAATATCGCCCTGGAAGAGCTCTTGCTGCTCTGGCTGGCCAACGCCAATCCCGCTTTTGCGCCTTTCCTGGAGCTGTTCGACGACGAACGACTGGAACGTGAGACCGCCTACTCGCAAATCATCGCCGAGCTGCATACCTTCTTCGAGACCCAACCCCGCTTCGGCCCGGATCACCAGAACCTAGTGGATATGCTGCGCAGCCCAGCGATTGCCGTGCCCTATTCGCTGCCCGGTCAGCTGGAATATATCCGTACACGCTGGGGAGCGTTGCTGGGACGTTACATCTTTCGCATGCTGGGCAGCCTGGACTTGATCCGCGAGGAAGAGCGTCCTATCTTTCCAGGGCCAGGCCCGATACGGGTATATAAATACACGGGTCTCGAGCTGGAGACGGAACGTTTCAGCCCAGATCGTGACTGGATGCCACGCCTGGTGTTGATCGCCAAGAACACTTATGTCTGGCTGGACCAGCTCTCGCGCAAATATGGGCGCCCGATCCAGCGGCTGGATCAGATTCCTGATGAGGAGCTGGCCACCTTGGCGGAGTGGGGGTTCACAGGCCTGTGGTTGATCGGATTGTGGGAACGCAGCTGGGCCTCACAGCGCATCAAGCAGCTGTGCGGCAATCCCGAGGCCGCTGCTTCGGCTTATGCCCTATATGACTATCAGATCGCCGCTGCGCTGGGCGGTGAACAGGCATTGCTGGACCTGCGTCATCGTGCCTGGCGCCACGGCATCCGTCTGGCCAGTGATATGGTGCCGAACCACATGGCCATCGACTCAAAGTGGGTGATTGAACACCCCGATTGGTTTATCGGCCAGGATTACAGCCCATTCCCCAATTACACCTTCAACGGGCCGGACCTGTCTCAGGACGAACGGGTGGGCATCTTTATCGAGGATCACTACTACGACCGCACCGATGCTGCAGTGGTGTTCAAGCGTCTCGACCGCTGGACCGGTGCGGTGCGCTATATCTATCACGGTAACGACGGCACCGGGATGCCGTGGAACGACACGGCGCAGCTCAACTATCTGAAACCCGAAGTGCGCGAAGCGGTCATCCGGGTGATCCTGGATGTGGCACGGCGTTTTCCCATCATCCGCTTCGACGCCGCCATGACACTTACCAAGCGGCACTATCAGCGCCTGTGGTTTCCCGAGCCGGGCACTGGGGGAGATATCCCCTCACGTTCCGATCACGCGATGACGCGCGCTGAGTTCGATGCCGCCATGCCCAACGAATTTTGGCGTGAAGTGGTGGACCGCGTCGCCCAAGAGATGCCGGATACGTTGCTGTTGGCCGAAGCCTTCTGGCTGATGGAGGGCTATTTCGTGCGCACCTTGGGCATGCATCGGGTGTACAACAGCGCCTTTATGAACATGTTGCGCGACGAGGAAAACGCCAAATATCGCAGCGTGATCAAGAACACGCTCGAGTTCGACCCGGAAATCCTCAAACGTTTTGTCAATTTCATGAACAACCCGGACGAACGCACCGCAGTGGATCAGTTCGGCAAGGACGACAAATACTTTGGGGTATGCACCATGATGGTCACGATGCCGGGTCTACCGATGTTTGGGCATGGCCAAATCGAAGGGTTCGCCGAAAAGTACGGCATGGAATACCGACGTGCGTACTGGGATGAGAAACCGGACGAGTGGTTGATCGAGCGCCATCGCCGTGAGATCTTCCCTTTGCTGCATCGACGCCACCTCTTCTCCGAAGTGCGCTACTTCCGTCTGTATGACTTTTTCAGTCTGGATGGCAGTGTGAATGAGGATGTCTTTGCCTATTCCAACCGCTGCGGGGACGAGCGTGCGCTGATCATCTACAACAATCGCTTCGCCGAGGCACGTGGCTGGATTCGCACTTCGGTCGCCTATTCGGTCAAGAGTGGCCACGGAGACGAACGACATCTGGTCCAGGATACTCTAGGCGAAGGGCTGGGCCTGCATCACGCACCAGGCTGGTTCTCCATCTTTCGCGACCACGTGAGCGGACTGGAATATATCCGCAGCAACCAGGAGCTGTGCTCCCAAGGGCTCTACGTCGAGCTTGGTGCCTACAAGCGCCATGTCTTTCTCGATTGGCGTCAGGTACAGGACGATGCCGCAGGGCATTACGCCCGCTTGACTTCCTATTTAGCCGGACGCGGTGTGCCGGACATCGCGGCCGCGATGCGCGAGCTGCTGTTGCAGCCGGTGCTGTTGGCTTTCGAAGCGTTGTTGGACACATATTTGCTGCGTCGATGGTGTCTGGACTACTCGGCTGCTGACGAGTTGGCATGGTGGGAGACGCTGTGGGAGCGCCTGCGCGTGTTGGTGCAGACGATCAAAACTCACACCGGTGGTCTCGCAGACACGCATGCCATCCTCGCCGGATTGCGGTGCGAGATCGAAGCCGCCTGGCAGCTGCTTTGTCAGCCCCTTCAGGAAGTGCAGCAGGGCTTTTACTGTGCCTGTGCCTCGGATGACCCACTAACGCGTGCCACTTTATATGGTTGGCTCATCGTGCATCGACTGGCTCAGGTTGTGGATGGAGCGAATTACGCCACGCTCAGTCGCAGTTGGATGGACGAGTGGGGATTGAGCAGGCGATTGGTCGAAGCACTCGGTCGCATCCTCGAAGTGGATAGCGCCTCAGCCGAACGGACGGTGTTGGGAGTCAAGTGGTTGGTCTCCCACAGTGATGGGTGGATTGCGTTGATTTCCTCTACCGCGTCCGTGGCACGTGCATCCGGCGAGGACGTTCCGACTGTTTTCAATCTAAGGGCACGGCATGGATTCCGTACATTGTTTGCTGACAGCGATGTCCAACAATTCCTGGGAGTGAATCGCTATCAGGGTGTGCTATGGTTCCATCAGGAGTCCTTCGAGCAACTGCTGTGGTGGCTGCGCTTGATCATCCAAATCGGCCTTCGCTGCGACCTATCCATCCCTTCAGATATGGTGGCTTCTGTGCTGGAGCACGTTGAGACCATTCTACGAAGCTGGGAGGAGCAGGCGCGCCGGTGCGGTTACCAAGTGGAGCCGTTCCTGGATGCCCTGGAAACAGGTTCAGTCGTCCAGACGGCAGGACAGGATAGGCGCCCATCAGGTGATCGACCACAGGTGGACATCGGCTGATAGGTGCATTTCAAACGGCTGGAAGCGGTGGCTGGTGTCCGTGCCACGACCTTCAGGGGGCGATTTGATCCTTCCTCACCATAGCTCTCTCCCACCAGGAGAGAGGAAAGCTGCTTGCGGATGTGCGTGGCTCGGCTCGAACTCCGTTGCGCCCCCAAGCTTGAAATGCACCCTTTCCTGATCAAGAGGTGTGGGCACCACCCGCACGATCGATCATTCTTGCGCTGAGCAGGACAATCGGGCATCTGTGGAACGGTTCTTTGGTCTATTATTGTATCATTTGTGTAGTTTGCGATGGGTGCTGGTCGCGGAAGCGAATCGTCGAGCGGCACCACCCGGCTTTTGGCAGCGCTTGGAATACCTTCTCTTTCCCCCTATGCACGCCCCTATGCGCCGCCTCACCTGGCGCGATTATGTCCTGTTCGCGCTCCCCAGCATCGCCCTCTGCGGTTTCGCGGGCATGTGGCTGCCGCCGGAGGGGTTGATGGGTTATGATTGGCGTCATTACTTCAGCTTGGGCCAGCGCACATATGGCACCTCGTATTACCCGCCCTGGATTGTCCTGGTGGCCTATTTGGGCTGGCCAGTCCTCGTCGGGCTGACGCTCTCCGGTCTGGCACTGGCGCTCTATCAGAGAAAAAGCACCCCCATCGCCGCGATGAGCGCATGTCTTACGCTGCCGGTGTTCTGGACTTTGTTCCTGGGACAGGTGGATGGGGTGGCGCTCTTTGGCCTCACCGGGCTGCCCTGGCTCGTC
>JANXAX010000068.1 GCA_025062175.1 Anaerolineae bacterium
AGATCGTCGAGGTTGGCAATGTGCTCATAAGGCAACACCATCAAATGGCCATTGTTGTATGGATACAGATTGAGCACGGCAAAGGTGCGCTGTCCACGATAGAGAACATAGTTGGCCGGATCGTGCTGTTCGTCCTGGGCCACCATACGGCAGAAGACACAGCCTTCATGCCGGACCTGACCTGCCACATAGGGCTTTCTCCAAGGCGTCCAGATATGCTTCAAAACCGCCCCTCCACAGCCTCAAGATACTTTTTTGACGCCGGCGATGGTTGTGAAAAACCGGCCATCACATTGGCATTTTAATGGCAAGCCGCATCGTTGTGCAGAAAACCCGGGTGTTTCTCCATCCGCTCTTCAGATTCCCCACACAACGCTGCGGCTATACCACGGGCAATTGGCCAACCGGTCACCTGGCACATCCCACAATTTTCCACGCATCTTTGCGCTTCAACCACGTGTTTTCAAAGCAAAGTTAACGTTTTGTGTACTGCGGAGCTTTGCGGGCGCGTTTCAGACCTGGCTTCTTGCGCTCCTTCGCTCGCGGATCACGCGTCAGCATGCCCATCTTGCGCAAGATGGGGCGGTTCTCCGGGTCAAATTTCAGCAGTGCACGTGCCAGCCCCAGGCGTATTGCATCCGCTTGACCGGTAATGCCACCTCCCCGGACATGAACCGTGACGTTAAAACGCCCCAGATTATTGGTAACCACTAAAGGCTCACTCAGGTTCTTGATATCCCACTCGCGTGTAAAGTACTCTTCTACGGGCCGCTCGTTTACAACGATGGTGCCGTTCCCGCCAGGATAAATGCGCACCCGTGCCGTAGCCGTTTTTCTCCGACCGATGCCTTCATAGTACGTGAACTCAGCTTCCGCCACGCTTACCTCCCCCTTATGCGATGTTTAGGACCTTGGGCTTCTGAGCCTGATGTGGATGGGTAGGACCGGCGTACACCTTTAGCTTTTTGAACAGCTTGCGCCCCAATCGATTTTTCGGCAACATCCCGCGCACGGCTGCTTCGATCACGCGCTCCGGATGGAGCATCAGCTGTCGTCGCAGGCTTATTTGCTTAAGCCCTCCAGGATAACCACTGTGCCGATAATAGATCTTCTGATCCAGCTTTTTGCCGGTAACCCGAACTTTTTCCGCATTCACGACGATCACGAAGTCACCACAATCGACATGGGGTGTGTAGAACGGCTTGTGCTTGCCGCGCAAGATGGTAGCCACCCGGGTTGCCAGACGTCCCAAGGTTTGTCCTTCGGCATCTACGACGAACCATTCACGTTGAATCGCTTGCGGTTTAGCCGAATAAGTTCTCACCTTCATCAATCCACTCCTTCCAGCACACCGAGCTCACTCGGCATACCCAATTTTCACCAGACAAAGTCCCTGCGCCGGTGCCAACGGTGCAGGAAACCGCCCAGCCTTGCCCTGCACCAGCAGGGCAATCTCCTCGGGTGCGCGCTGTCCGCGTCCAATTTGTAGCAGGGTTCCCACAATGCGGCGCACCATATGACGTAAGAACGCATCTGCGGTGATTTCAAATATCAGGCACTTGCCTTCGACCATCCACTCCGCTTGCAACACCTTGCGCACCGTGTTGCTGCCCTGCGGTGCCTTGCCGAAGGCGGCAAAATCATGAGATCCTATTAAGTACTGGCTTGCCTCTTGCATAGCGGCTACATCCAATGGTTCGGACACGTGATAGGCGTACCTTTGCCACAGTGGCGAACGCACAGCCTCATTCCATATTACGTAACGATATTGTCGCCATAGTGCATCATAACGTGGATGGAAGTCAAAGGGCACCACACGACAATCTCGCAAGGCGACATCCATCGGCAACACTGCATTCAGAGCACGCTGCAGGTCCTGAGCGGAGTGTCGCCATACCACGTTGAACGCAATGACTTGTCCGAGCGCGTGTACTCCAGCGTCTGTGCGACCGGCGCCTACGATCCGCACCCGCTGCTGGGTGACTTTCTCGATCGCTTTCTCGATCTCGCCCTGTACGGTGCGTCCGCGTGCTTGATACTGGAAGCCCAGGAAATCACTTCCGTCATACTCGACCGTGGCCCGGTAGCGCAACTCCATGGGCTCTTGGCTGTGCTGCTCTCGTTAGACCTCCCGACTACTCGAGCAATGCAATCTGCACCATGGGCGCGGCATCCCCTTTGCGCGGGCCAAGCTTATAGATACGCGTATAGCCGCCGGCGCGCCCCTCGTAACGCTCCGCCAACTCGTCAAACAGCTTGCGCAACACCGCCGCGTCATGAACCTCGCGCGCGGCCAAACGGCGTGCATGGAGATCCCCCCGCTTGGCCAGCGTGATCAACCGCTCCGCTTTGGCCTGGATGGCCTTCGCTTTGGCCTCTGTCGTGCGGATTTTCCCATGACGCAGCAGTTCGGTGACCAAGTTGCGAAACAGGGCTTTCCGATGATCCGAATCGCGGCTCAGATGTTTTCCTGCTACTCGATGTCTCATGATATCGGCTCCTCTTCAGCCGCCAGCTCTACCGGCTCCGATTCTCCCACTCCTTCAGCCACTTTCGAAATCTCAGTCAGCTTGCCCTTCTGTTCTTCCAAAACAGCTAGGAAGCCTTTCTGCTCCAGCTTGCTGAGCAGCTCGTCCAGGGATTTCTGTCCAAAGTTACGAATCGCCAGAATCTCGTTCTCACCCTTGCGCAATCTCTCGAGAATTTCGCCCACCTGAGTGATGCCTGCGCGTTTCAGACAATTATAAGCTCGCACGCTCAGTTCAAGCTCCTCGATCGGGACCTCGTACAAAGCAGGTGGGATTCCCGTTCCGACCTCTTCTTCTTCGGCCGGCTGTGTCGTAGTCACACCGGCAATCAGTGTGAAATGTTCGACCAAGATGCGCGCTGCTTCGCGGAGCGCCTCTTGAGGTGAGATAGTGCCATCGGTCTTGATCTCGAGGATCAGCCGGTCGTAGTTGGTCATCTTGGCCACGCGCGCCCGTTCGACCACATAGTTTGCCGACACAACCGGGCTGAAAACTGCATCCACGGGGATCTCCCCGATGGGCAGGCTGCCTCGTTCTTCTGAGGGGGAATATCCCCGTCCGCGTTCCACCACCAGCTCGATGTCCAGGGAGGCTTCGGCTGAGTCCGCCGTCAACAAAGGCAAGTCAGGGTTGACGATCTCCACGTAGGGCGGACATTGTAAATCGCCGGCAGTGAGCGTTCCCTCACCTCTCAGCTCCGCGTGCAGCCGTGCCGGCTCATCGCTGAACATTCTGACGCGCAGCTTCTTCACATTCAGAATAAATGTGATCATATCCTCACGCACGTGAGGAATCACCGAGAATTCATGGTGCACGCCACTGACGCGCACAGAAGTCACCGCGGCACCTGGTATGGAAGAAAGCAACATACGCCGCAGGGCATTCCCCAACGTGATACCATAACCGCTCTCCAGTGGACCGATGCTGAATCGGCCATAGTTGCGCGTCACCGCCTCGGTTTCGATCTTAGGCAAAACTAAGTCCTTCATTTCCGCTAAGACACTCCCCTCCACCGTTCCATATGTCTAACGGAATGCCCCCCTACCTTGGGCGGAGCAACAGAGCACAATCCGTTAGGATTGGAACTCAGCGGCTGTAGTATTCCACGATCAGCTGCTCATTCAAAGTGACATCGATATCGTCACGTGAAGGTGCGCTGACCACGGTGCCGGTTAGATTCGCCGCGTCCAGGCTGAGCCAGCCAGGCGTGCGTGTCCCGTCCAAACGTTGCGCCAGCTCCTTGAAATAAGTGGTGCGGCGGCTTGATTCACGTACGGCGATCTTGTCGCCGACGTTTACTAAGTACGAGGGGATGTCCACCTTAGCATCGTTTACGGTGAAATGTCCGTGTCGCACCAGCTGACGCGCTTGGGCACGGGAATCCGCGAAGCCCAGCCGGTATACCACGTTGTCCAATCTTCGCTCGAGCATAATGAGAAGGTTAACGCCGGTCAGACCTGGTTGCCGTTGTGCGTGCTCGAAATAGCGGCGGAACTGGCGCTCTAGCACGCCATACACGCGCCGTGCCTTCTGTTTCGCACGCAGCTGCAATGCATAGTCGGACTCTTTGCGGCGAAACTGTGCTTGCTTGCCGTGCATACCGGCGGGATATGAACGCCGTTCAAAAGAGCACTTCGGTGAGAAACAGCGCTCTCCTTTCAGAAATAACTTCTCGCCTTCTCGACGGCACAGTTTACAAACCGGTTTTAGGTAACGTGCCAAGGCAATCCTCCCACTCTATGAACAGAATATATGCAAATCCTTGATCGCCCGTCATACGCGTCGCTTCTTGGGAGGGCGACACCCATTATGCGGGATGGGCGTGACGTCCGTGATGGAACGCAGCTTGAAACCCGCTCCTTGTAGTGAACGGATCGCGGCTTCGCGTCCTGGTCCTGGCCCTTTCACGAACACATCGAGTTCCCGTACCCCCTGTCCTTGCGCTACCCGTGCTACTTGCTGAGCCGCCACTTGGGCCGCATAGGGGGTGCTTTTGCGCGAGCCCTTGAAGCCGGCAGAGCCGGCACTCGCCCAAGACAGGGTATTCCCCTGCGGATCTGTAATAGTAATAATTGTATTATTAAAGGTAGCGTGAATATAGGCACGTGCTACCGGCACATTTTTGCGCTCTTTGCGGCCGGTGCTCCGACGTGCAGCCGTTTTCCCATTAGACATAACCAGATCCCTCCATCATGCATCCGCAAGAGATCGACATAGTCCCAAACTGGTATTACTTCTTGGCCCGCGAACGCTTGCGTCCAGGCACGGTCTTGCGTGGGCCGCGCTTTGTGCGCGCATTCGTGCGGGTGCGCTGACCACGCACCGGCAGATTGCGCCGATGCCGTAGTCCACGGTAACACTGGATCTCCTGAAGACGCTTGATGTTCATCTGCACTTCGCGCCGCAGGTCACCCTCAACCACAAAATGCTTATCGATCACCTCACGCAGTCGAGCGATTTCATCCTCGGTCAAATCTTTAACGCGCGTGTCAGGGTTTACCTGGGCCATGCGTAAAACATCTTTACAGTTGTGACGTCCGATCCCGTAAATGTAGGTCAAAGCAACCTCCACGCGTTTGTCACGTGGCAGGTCGACGCCGGCAATACGTGCCATTCACGTGCCTCCTCTCATCATATCCTTGCGCCGTCTATCCCTGGCGCTGCTTGTGCTTTGGATTGGTGCAGATCACCCGAATAACGCCTTTGCGCTTGATAATCTTACATTTTTCACAACGACGCTTCACCGATGGTCGCACTTTCATTTTGTCAAGCACTCCTTATTAATACTCACGACCCATTGCACCGCAGAGCTTTCCGGAACACTTGTATCTTATGCCCAAGATTTTTTAAGATTATCCCATTTTTACAACCGTGTCAATATCTCAGGTTCGCCCTCGGTCACCAACACGGTATGCTCAAAATGCGCTGAACGCGAGCCATCTGCCGTTATCACCGTCCAACCGTCCTCTAACACTTTGGTCCGCCAGTCGCCCGCGACCACCATAGGCTCAAGCGCCAATGTCATACCGCTCAGCAGCGGGTAGTTCTTAGGACGTTGGCCGCGTTCACCCAGATAATTAGGTATATCTGGTTTCTCGTGCATATGGCGTCCAATACCATGGCCCTGGTACTCATGCAACACGTTAAAACCGTTGCGTTCCACGTGGGTCTGAATGGCACGGATCAGGTTCCACAGGTGATTGCCCTCGCGTGCCTGAGCAATGCCAATCTCCAGAGCCTCCTGGGTCACCTGAATCAGACGCTGGGATAGCACATCGACTTCTCCGATGGCCAGGGTGATCGCGGCATCACCATGATAACCTTTGTAGATCGCACCCACGTCGATGCTCAGGATATCACCTTCCTTGAGCACTCGATGGGGGCTTGGGATCCCGTGCACCACCTCCTCGTTGATCGAAGTGCAGATTGAAGCCGGAAAATCATTTCTACCATTGCCAGGATACCCCTTAAAAGAGGGGATTCCCCCTCTTTTGCGAATGATCTCTTCGGCCACGCGATCCAATTCGGCGGTAGTGACTCCCGGACGAGCTATCTGGCGCATCACCTCTAGTACTTCCGCGACAATCCGGCCAGCCTGGCGCATCAGAGCCACCTGTTCCTTGGTTTTGCGCTCGACTGGCGGCCGCTTATCCTTCATCCCCGTCCATCACATGTCACAGCCGCTTTGAGTTCGGCCTGCACCCCCTCAATCGATTGATTGCCATTGATCTCCACTAAGACCCCCTGTTTCTTATAGTAATCGATCAATGGACTCGTCTGCTCCCAATACACCTTTAAACGATAGCGCACCGTTCCGGGGCGGTCGTCATCACGCTGATAGAGCTCCCCTCCACAACGATCACACGCCCCGTCCTGATGGGGCGGATTATGCACGATGTGATACACTGCTCCACACTTGCGACACACGCGACGCCCACTCAAGCGCTCCACCAGCACCTCATCTGGCACCACAATGTTCAACACTTGACAAATCCGGTGCCCTTGCTTCGCCAGCGCTTCATCCAAAGCGACTGCCTGTCCGAGAGTCCTGGGAAAACCATCCAGCAGTGCCCCGTGCTGGCAATCCGGTTGTGCCAACCTTTCCATCACCATCGCGGTGGTGAGGTCATCCGGCACCAGTTCTCCCCGCTCTATGTAGCTAACCACCTGACGACCAAATTTCGTCTTGTTGAGTAGATGCTCGCGGAAGAGGTCTCCGCTGGCGACGTGGGGAACTCCCAAGATCTCACGCAAGAAAGCGGCCTGCGTTCCCTTACCTGCCCCTGGCGGACCCAGCAACACCACGAACTTTGGCGCAGATGACATCGATGCTATCCCTCACTTCTACTTAATGAACCCTTCGTAGTGACGCATCAGAAGCTGGGCTTCGAGCTGCCTCACAGTATCGAGCACCACACCAACTACGATCAGCAACCCAGTACTGGTGATCAACAAGGCCTGCGTTTCCCCACCTGTGCGTTCCAGCCCCGGAATCAGCTGCACGACCCAGGGCAGGATTGCTACACTCCCCAAGAAGATCGCACCCACCAACGTAATACGTTGAACCACTCGATTCAGGTATTCCTCAGTGCGCTTTCCCGGACGCAAGCCGGGAATGAACCCTCCCTGGCGTTGCAACGATTCCGCCAGATTCTGCTGACGGAAGATCACGTCCGTATAAAAATATGTGAACCCGATCACCATCAGAAAGTACATGATCCAGTAGAGCCATGCATCGTTCGAGGGCTGCAAAGTCTCATACACCCCGTTAATCATGCGCTGGAAGAAATCCGTCGCTTCCGGCCGATAGAAGTAGCTAGCAATCGTGCTCGGAAAGATCATGACGGACTGGGCAAAGATCAACGGGATCATACCAGCGCTGTTGACGCGCAGCGGGATGTGTGCACTTTGTCCTCCGTATACCCGCATACCCCGCACTCGCTTGCCATACTGTACCGGGATGCGCCGTTGCCCCTCCTGCACAATCACGATTACACCAACCGTGGCAGCGGTGATGAGCGAGAAAATAATCAGACCTACGTAATCCTCCCGGACAATGAAACCGCCTATATTTTGCGGCAGGCGCGCCACGATGCCCCCGAAGATGATCAACGACACACCATTGCCAATCCCTTGCTCTGTGATCAACCCGCCTAACCAGACGGCGAAAATGGTGCCTGCGGTCATCGTGGCGATCGTGGCAATCGTCCCCAAAGGATCTACATCGAAACCGAAATTGGGCAGCACGTTGATCCCCACCGAACGTTGCAGGAAAACCGCTTGACCGTATCCCTGTAGGGCGGCCAATGGCACCGTCAACCAATAGGTATATTGATTGAGCTTCTCACGCCCGCCGGGATCTTTGGCGATCCGCTCCAATTGCGGAATGATGGGCGTCAGCAGCTGCAGGATGATCGAGGCGGTAATGTAGGGATACACCCCCATCGCCATCACCGAAAAGTTGGCCAGCGCGCCTCCCGACAGCAGATCAAGGAAGCTTACCAGCTGACTGCCCGCCTCACCGCGCGCTAAAAAGTTGCGCAGCGCCTCCTGATCCACGCCCGCAACCGGAATATGCGAAGCCGCCCGGTAAATGAAGAGAATGAGGAACGTATACAGGATCTTGCGGCGAAGATCGGGTAAGCTGAATGCATTTTTGATCGCATTAAACATCGCTCATCTCCTGCAGCGCGCTACCGCACGTTCCTACTTCACCAGAGGCAATATTTCGACTGTGCCGCCAGCGGCCTCAATCCCTGCGCGCGCGCTGGCGGAGATCCGGTGTGCCTTCACGGTGAGTGGATGTTCAACCTTCCCTCGACCCAGGATCACCACCGGCTGTCGTGCGGATTTGATGATACCCGCTGCCGCCAAGGTCTCCGGAGACACCTCGGCACCCGGGGCGAAGCCGGCCAATCGCTCGAGATTCACCTCGGCGTATTCCACGCGCCAGATGTTGGTAAAACCACGCTTGAATGGCAAGCGGCGCACAAGCGGCAGCTGACCACCCTCGAAATAGGGCCCTTTGACTCCCCCGGTGCGTGCACCTTGTCCTTTGGTGCCACGCCCAGCTGTCTTGCCCTGGCCGGCTGCGATGCCACGACCAACCCGCTTTCTCTCTTTCTTACTCCCCGGAGCAGGACGCAAATCATGCAGCTTCATAAACCGACACCTCTTGTACCTGCACCAAATGACGCACCTTATCCAACATCCCCCGGATCACCGGGGTGTCTTCATGCTCCACGGTTTGTCCCAGCCGGCGCAGCCCTAGAGCGCGGATCGTCCTTTTCTGGCGCTCCGAATAGCCTATCGCGCTCTTCGTCCAAGTGATGCGTAATCGCTTGACCGTGCCATTAGCGTTCATGCTTTCTACTCCAGAACGGTTGTACCCGGCTCAGCGGCACCCCGCGCAGCTCGGCCGTGCGAGCCGGATCCTGCAACTCATACAGGGCCTTCACCGTTGCCTTGACGACGTTCAAAATATTGGAGCTCCCCTGACTTTTGGTCAGGATATCACGGATGCCAGCGGCCTCCACCACCGCACGGACGCCGCCGCCGGCGATCACCCCGGTACCAGGCGAAGCTGGTTTTAGGAACACCTTGGCTGCGCTGTAACGTGAGGTGATTTCGTGTGGAATGGTGGTCCCGATCATGGCAATCGGTCGCATATTGCGCCGTGCGCGCTCCGCTCCCTTGCGAATGGCATCCGGAACCTCACGGGCTTTGCCGACTCCGACGCCGACACTCCCTTTGTTGTCGCCCACCACCACCACCGCGCGAAAGCTAAAATGACGCCCTCCTTTGATCACTTTCGCGGTGCGCGCGATGTGCACAACCCGCTCGTCCAGTGCTTCGACTTCTTCGAATTCGCGCTCCTGTTCGATCTCCACAGTTAATTCCTCCCGTTGGGCCGATTCTGCATGGCAAAACGCGCCCGGAGACCTTTAGAACTCCAAGCCCCCTTCACGAGACGCCTCGGCCAGAGCTTTCACCCGGCCGTGATATTTATAACCCCCCCGGTCGAACACCACTCGCCGGATGCCGACACGCAAAGCGCGTTCGGCCAACAGCCGCCCCACCTGCGCAGCCTGTTGGGTCTTGGTCAAACCTTTCAGCCGCTCACGCAGCTCTGGATCGATGCTCGATGCCGCCACCAGGGTATGTCCCCGACTGTCATCGATAACTTGAGCATAAATGTGCTTTAGACTACGAAATACGTTCAGACGCGGACGCTCCGGAGTGCCCACGACCTTCTTGCGCACCCGGCGATGGCGTCTGATGC
>JANXAX010000069.1 GCA_025062175.1 Anaerolineae bacterium
GCTCGAAATCGTCTGTAGGTTGTTCTTAACCCGGTGGTGGATTTCCTTCAGGAGTGTTTCCTTTTCACGTAGGGAACGCTGCAGCGCCTCTTCCATCTGCTTGCGGCTTGTGATATCGATCACGATGCCGCGATAACCGTTCACGTTTTCGTTGGAGACAACCGAGATTGAATGGAGCAGCGCCGGGAACGCGCTGCCATCCTTGCGCATTCCAGTAAATTCACCGCTTACATCGCCGCTGGCAACGGCAGCTCGCAGTTCACGCCAGGCACGGTGTCGTTCTTCGGGGGCTAACAACCTGAGGATATGGATACCCCGCTCCAAGTCGGCAGGAGCGTACCCGAACATCTCGTAGCCGCGACGATTTAGAAAGGTGAGCATTCCGTGTTCGTCGGTCTCAAAGACAGTATCCGGCAGAGCGTCGGCCAGCTCGCGAAACCGGCGTTCACTGTTTCGCAACGACTCCACCAGCTGTGCATTGCGAATCGCGATCCCGGCATAGGCGGCGAACAAGGCAAGCAGATTCGCGTCCACTTTCGAGAAGACGCCCTTCTTATCGGATGCCACCCCCAATACACCCAGCGTCTCGCCGCTCCATCGCATCGGTACAGCCACCGCTGCCCCAACTGGTACATTTTCTGCGGGTGTCACAATGCGTCGCGACCATTCCGGGTAGCTGTCCAGGATCAGCGGTTGTCCGGTCTCCCACACGGTGCCCACCAGTCCCTCACCGCGCCGGATCAAAGTGCCAGGTGGAGGGCTGGCTTTTTCTATGCCGATCACGACAGTCCATTCCATGGCATCGCATTCAGGACGGTAGAGGGCCAATCCTGCACCAATGCCTTCCAGCAGACGGACTGATTGTTCTACAATGAAGCGCAGCAAAGTGGGCAGTGACAGCTCGACAGAGAGCTCCAGCACCAGCCGGCTCAGTGCACTCAGCTGAGCGGTGCGCTGCCGCAGCGTGTTCTCTAATCGGACACGGTGATCGACATTGCGCAACAACAGCACATGTCCCCGCAGCCTGCCGTGCCGGTCCGACACAGGGGTCATGCGTAGATCGATATAGCGATCCGGCTGGCCCATCGTGCCGTCCTTTAGCGCAATTGTGATCTCGGGTTGATCGGCACCGCATTCCAGGCGTGCCCGTAGCTCGGACCATTCCGGAATGTAGCGCGAAATCAATTCTCCAATTGCGCGTCGGACGTGTGTATGCAACAGCTGCTCAGCTGTCGGATTCAGCTCCACGATGCGATCCTGGGCATCCAGGACGACCAGGCCATCTGGGAGGTTGGCGATGACTACATGGTGCGCAGCTGGCACAATCTTGAACAAATGGTAGCGAAACAGCCCATACGTCCAGCACAGGCCGGTGATCGTCAGGGCAAAAGGCGCTGTCTCAAAGCCGGGCAGCGAGATCCATCCTAACGTCATCGGCAGGTCTGATATCAGAGGGACGATGGCGCCGATGATCACTGTGATGACCTGCGCCCGATGCAGTTCCGCAGGACGGATGATCACTGTACGAATGAGAATGGCAGCACCTGAGAGCACCAGGAGATAACCGTAAACTGCATGGACCACGAACCAGAGATCATAAGGCATATATAAAGGAGGCGGTATATGGCCGAGGTTCAGACCTTCCAGCCAGGCTACGTAGCGCGGATCCGCGTCGCGCAGCCAGTGGACTGCCGTGGTGGCCAGTGGCACGACGCTCATCAGAGCCAGATGGCGCGGTCGACAGAAGTCGTACCCGGCATACACGAGGGCGAGGCACAGCCATGCGATCGGTGCAACATCCACCGCCAGGAACATCACCCGCCGCCAGAAAAGTTGGGAGGGCACATCCGGGCTGGCAAGGTAAAGCATGTTGGTGAACATCCACCATGCCACCGAGAACATGAAACACATAAACGGGATAGCACCGCGTGCATCACGCCTCTTCCAGGCGTACAAGCCTAAGCCGACGGTGATACAGGCGGCAATAACGTCGGCAATGATTACCGTAGTATGATATCCTCTCATCACCGCCTCACACCCGCACCTGGAAACGGCCTACACAGGAGGACAGAGACATACACAAAACTTCCCACGCATCAAAGAAGTCATGGCAGATGACTCAACTCTACATTAAGTGATTTTAATTCTGAGGTGATCGAAAGTCAAGGGTGGTTTAGCTTGACGTTAGGAGACGCCCTGGCGTGAAAGCACGAGCGCGCTGGACCTTGTCTGGCATCGCGGGAGTTGCAACGACTGCTGAACTGTGTGGTTGCCCTGGTGGTTCTGGAACGGGAGGGCGAGTTGAAACCCATGGTTGGGGTCTGGGTATCCTCTGCGATATGGGTAAAAACAGGGCTCTGTCTTTCTACTTCCACACCAGCCGCAGGCGACTGCGCCGCACGCCGTCCAGTGAGGTATATAGGAGTGTCTGGCCCTCGACGACCACTAGGTCGGCATGACCTAAGCCGATATTGCCCGGCAGGTCGTGCAGGATAGGATTGCCAGGATACTTTTCCCATGGGCCGTCAATGCGCGCTGTGACACTGCGCGCCAACCCCAATCCGAACTGGCTGTCGCCAGGGTCACCTGGGCCAGGGCCGCGGATGCCCTCATAAAGGGCATAGTAGCGCCAGCCGACGCGTTGTACTTCTGCCGCACTAATGGTGCGGAAGTCAAAGAAGGGATTGGCCGCAGCTCCCCACACCTGCAGAGGGCCGTATTCGTCTGCACCACTAAAAAGCGGACTGTAGAAACAACGCCGCATTTGCACCGCCGGCGCATCCGCAGCGCCGTAGTAACAGCCCAGCCCACCCGGATTCTGTCCCATTGCCACAAAGACATACAGCCAACCGCCTTCTATATAAATGCCGGGCGGCCCACCGAACAGACAATCGTATTCGTGGCGCACAAAGGGGTGCATACCGATCCGCTCCGGCACGGTGCAGCGCCGCCAGTCCTCTGTCCAGATGCCCGAAAACGGCAGTTCCTCGGGCGCGCTCCAATTCAGCCCATCCGCGGAGCGCCGCAGCATAATGCGCGCCCGGTATTCGTACACCATAATAAAGCGCCCGCCGTCGCGGAAGACACGCGGATATTGCTGCTGGTCGATGTGATCGCGCTCCGAGTCGCACGGGCAGCCCTGACAAGGAAACAGACACACTGGCGCTCGATCGTGATAGAAAGTGTAGCCCCCGTCCGTGCTGCGGTAAAGGATGACGCAGCCGGGGAACTCCACTGGGTCGCCGCACCGATCCCGCACGCCAGCAGAGCGGTAGCTGGCATGCACGTAGGACCAGAACGTGCCATCTGGCATCACGAGTGTGTCCGATTCGCCCATAGGCAGCCCCGTGTCTGCCGCTTCCACGACGAACTCGGCGCGCCCGTCCCAGAAGTCTGCCAGGGTAGGATGTAAGACAGCAGTGAGGACACGGGTAGATGTAGGCGGCGGGGTGGGCGCTGGCAGAGGCGTCCAGGTGGGAGGATAGGGTAATGCCTGCATTATGGGCACTGCTGCTGTAGGCGTTAGTACGCCTTGTAACGCCGATCTCCATTCGGAGAACAGCAGGAGCGCTGCCAAGCCCATCAACACCAGTATAGCGCCCGCTACAAGCAGCACCATCACCACTCGATTGCGGGCGGACTCTGTCGTGCGTCCTTCGTCCGATGCGTTCATATCGGCGTATATTGTACCGCGGCATCTCGGTGGTGGAAACGTGTGCGTATTGCAAGGTGGATTCCAATCATGCGGCAGTTTGCATAATCAGTTTGCATAATCAGTTTGGATGAACAATGTGTTGTTCGATACGATGACCATAGGGTATGGGGGCAAGAGGTGAGCTTTCCAGGCACGCATTACGCCATACCGAAAAGTGATCAACCAAGACTTTCGTGTACAAAAATGGACATCCAGTCGTGATCGGCTTGGGCTCGAACACCGCTCGTACTCCCTCATTAGAATTGCCCCGGGGAGGACACACCACCACCCGACTACTGTGTTTGTCAAATCCAAAAAGGCATGTTATGATGGACATCCTGATCATACCTCCCTTAGTAATTTTGCCATTGCGGCGGCCTCACGCGTGAAGGAGGAGCTGGATGAAAACCATGTTCAGGGGGCGGTGGCCACGACAGCGGTGGCTTCTGGTGGTTTTACCAGTGTTGCTCATCTCAGCCATAGCAGGAACGCCCTATGCCTATTCGGCGAGTCCCGTCACCCCGGCCGTGGCACAGCAATCACAAAACATCCCCATGCCTGACTTGCCCACCGCCGAAGCGCCAGAAGTCCAACTGGCCGTCCGGAGCGGACCACTATCCGCTCGATCAGGAACGACAGCCTCCACCCCAAGCCAACAAGGCAGTGCATTCCAGGCACAATCCTATAACCTTATCACCAATGGTTCTTTCGAGGATGGGTTTGTCGAAGGGGTGGCGGTCGGTTGGCAGCCATTTGCCACCGCCGGGGTGCGTGCCGGTTGGCACGATGACACCTGGCGGCCTGTCCTATACGACGGGGATCACGCCCAGCTGTTGGCGCTTCGCGATGCTCAAGAGCGCGACCGCTACGTAGGCATCTTTCAGACGGTGCCGGTCGTGCCGAATGCAGATTACATTCTGACCCTTCACGGCCTGGTGCGCTCCGACGAGGGGTCGGTCGCAGCGTCCAACTACGGCTACCGGTTGCAATACGGCATCGATTACGCAGGGGGCAATGACTGGCGTTCACGCGAAATCGAGTGGGTTGAGCTGCCCTGGGATGAGCAACCGCGCACCACCCCACCTCCAGGCGGGTATCGCATCGAGACCTACACCACCACTATTCGGGCGCAAACTCCGAGGTTGACCCTCTTCATCCGCGGATGGAAGAAGTGGGTCGGCGCTGCCGAGGGCAATTACAATATAGATGGCATCAGTCTGATTATGGCACAGGTGGCCGCCCCCACAACCGGTACATCCACTCCGGAGAGCGCTCCACCTGCCTCATCGCCAGCGATGCCCCAGGCGGGCGCACCAATTGCGGAAGGCGACCGATTCAGACTGGCCAACCTCGCGCTGATCATCCTGCTGGCGACCGGCGTTCTCTGGCGGTCGAGGCAGCGCCATGGGTGATGCAACGTCCCCAGTGATCGGACACCCGAGAGCTTGGTTCATCCCAGCCCGTTCAGATCTCTGGCCAAGGAGGACCTGGAGTGAAACTCTCTTGTTTGCAAGAGAATCTGGCCCACGGATTGAGTGTCGTAGGCCGTGCTGTCTCCAGCCGTAGCACATTGCCTGTGCTCTCCAACGTGCTATTGGCGACCGATGGTGGTCGTCTCAAACTCGCTGCGACCAATCTGGAAATTGGCATCAGCTGCTGGGTTGGCGCCAAGGTCGCTGAAGAGGGCGCCGTCACCGTGCCGGCCCGGTTGCTGACTGAGTTTGTCAATTCATTGCCCCCCGAACCGATTGACATGGAGCTGTCGGTGCGCACCCAAACGCTCCATCTGCGTTGTGCCCGCTTCGAGGCGAATATTAAGGGCATCGATGCCCAAGAATTCCCCATCGTGCTCACCGCCGAGGAAGGCACACCCTTCGCCACAGTTGCTCCGGATGCGTTGCGCCAGATGATCACCCGGGTCGTGTTTGCCGCCGCCACCGACGAAAGCCGCCCCATTCTGACCGGTGTGCTGACCACCTTCGAGGGAGACCGACTGACCATGGCCGCAGCTGATGGATATCGGTTGTCGGTCGAGTATATTACGCTCGAAGGGAGTGTGTCGGAAAAGGTGGAAGTGTTGGTGCCGGCACGTGCATTGGCCGAGTTGGCCCGCATCTCCGCTGATCAGACTGAACCAATCGGGGTCATCATCACTCCAACGCGCAACCAGATTCTTTTCCATCTACAAAATATCGATCTGGTCTCGCAGCTCATCGAAGGGCGTTTTCCCGATTATCGTCAGATCATCCCGACCAGCTACACCAACCGCGCCATCGTGGACGTGCAGAGCTTCCTGAAAGCCACTCGCGTCGCCCACCTCTTTGCTCGCGACTCGGCCAATATCGTGCGCCTCGAAATCGCCGCCGGCGACGAGCTAATACCCGGGCGGGTGACCCTGATGGCCACCAGCAATCAGCTGGGCGATAATGTCGGTCAGCTGGACGCGATCGTGCAAGGAGAGCCGATCCAGATCGCGTTCAATGCCAAGTATCTCATTGATGTGCTCTCGGTGATCGACAGCCCGCAAGTCGCTTTGGACACCATCTCGCCGTCCAGCCCGGGGGTGCTACGTCGGACGAGCGACGATCGCTTTGTGCACGTGATCATGCCGATGCACCTATCGCGCTGAACGGGTGCTCGAAAAAACAGAGCGAGGCATCCTGCTGCCTCGCTCTTTGGTTTTGGTTTTTCTCACTGTTGGATGGCTTTGTCTTCCACGACTGCGGGCATGCTCGCCTCCAGTTCGGCCAGCCAGCGGGTGGCCTCAATCGCGGCGCGTGCCCCCTCGCCTGCCGAAGTGATGTTCTGACGGAAGATGGGATCAGCCACCTCACCCGCAGCAAACACACCAGGGATGTTGGTCCGGGTGCGTTTGTCGGTAATGATGTAGCCATTCTCGTCCATGTCCAGCTGACCACGGAAGATTTCGCTGTTGGGTGTATGCCCGATGAAAATGAAAACCCCATCCGTGGGCAACCGCGAGATTTCGCCGGTGACCACATTGCGCAGCGTGACTGCAGTTACCTCTTGCGGTCCGTGGATTTCGGTGACGACCGAGTTCCAGATGAACTCGATCTTCTCGTTGCGCCGGGCACGTTCCTGCAAGATGTAACTCGCGCGCAGCTGATCGCGACGATGGATGATGCGCACGCGCGTCGCATAGCGCGTCAGGAAGAGCGCTTCTTCCAACGCAGAGTCCCCACCGCCGACCACCACCACCTCTTTGCCGCGGAAGAAGAAGCCGTCGCACGTGCCACAGTAGCTGACTCCGTGGCCGGTGAACTCCACCTCACCCGGCACTCCCAGCTTGCGCGGCGAGGCACCGCTGGCCACGATCACCGCCTTGGCGTAGTACTCCGCGCCATAGGTCTTGATCCAGAAAGGACGCACGCGCAGGTTGACCTCGATCGCTTCGTCGTACACCATGCGAGCGCCGAAACGCTCCGCCTGACGATGAACGCGCTCCACCAGTTCGGCACCAGTGATGCCGTCCGGAAAGCCGGGAAAGTTCTCGATCTCGTTGGTGATGGCCGGCTGACCACCCACCATAGCGCCGGTCAGCACCACCGGGCTGAGATTAGCGCGTCCCGCGTAGATGGCCGCGGCCATCCCCGCTGGGCCGGAGCCAATGATTACAAGATTCTCGACTGTCATAAGCTCGCCTGCCTGTATCCAAATTTCACCTTCTCAATAGCGCACAGCAGTATAGAAATAATGCTAGAGAAGTGCTAGAGTTGTGCAAGAAATCGCGGCATATGTTCTCATTCCACGCTCTTAAAAAAGCTCTGCCAGCTACCCGTTGGCATCTCACTGCTTACGATATGGTTGTCCATCGGCGGCGGGCGGTGTGGTGCGACCGATCACTCCGGCAACGGCGATCATGGTGAGCATAAAGGGCAGCATACCGATAAACTGATAGGGAACGTTCACCTCCAGGATCTGGAATTTAAAGTTGAGCGCGTCGGCGAAGCCGAACAGCAAAGCACCGGCAGCGCCGCCGAGCGGATTCCAGTTGCCGAAGATCATCGCCGCCAGTGCGATGAAGCCACGGTTGTTGGTCATCAGGTCATCGAAATGGCCCACCGTCTCCAGCGAGAACCAGGCACCCCCCAACCCTGCTACACAGCCGGCCAGGATGACATTCACATAGCGAATTGTAAACACGTCAATGCCCACCGTGTCCGCAGCGCGTGGATGCTCCCCCACTGCCCGCGTGCGCAATCCCCACGGCGTGCGAAAGAGCACAAACCACACCAGCGGCACCAATACTAGCGCAGTATAGACCATAGGCTGATACTGAAACAGGATCGTGCCGAGGATAGGGATATCCCACACAGGTGTCCCTTGGAAGACATACGGGAAAAGCCCCGGAGCGCCGAAGGGGTTGCGGAGCAGAAATGCAGCACGGATGTATCCACTGACGCCTACCGCTAGGATGTTGATGCACGTGCCGCTAATGATGTGGTCCACCATAAATTGGATGGTCAGCAGCGCGTGCAGCGTGGCCATCAGGCCACCGGCCAGGATGGCAGCTAGCAATCCCAACCACATGTTTTGGGCATACAAGGAGACCATATATCCCACGGCAGCGGCGGTGAGCATCATGCCCTCGATGCCAATGTTGATAACCCCACACCGCTCGCACATCACGCCGGCGAGCATGCCCAGCATGATCGGTGTGGCCAGCCGCACGCTGTCCTTGATCAACCCCACCAGATCGATGCTCTTATCCGCCGCGGCGGCGATGATGGCGCCCAACACGATCAACCCAGCGCCGCTGCCCAGCAACATATTGGTAACACGTTCCCCAGGTGAACGCAACACCGCATATAGGCCGATCAGCCCCAGCAACAGACCAATCACGATTAGGCTGGGCTGGGTGGGCAATGTCAGACGCACCGGTGGAGGTTGCAGGACGACCCCTAATCCGAGGCGCGAGAGAGAATCCGGTGAACCGGCGCACAACGTCCACACCAGCACGATGATCGCTAGCACCAAGTAGAACGCTCCCAGGCCGCGTGCCCGACTGAGGAAGCGTTTGCGTCCGCCGGGGGCGAAGCGCTCGACCGGGTTCATCGCTCATCCTCCCCATCCGCGTGTAAAGACTGTCTCTTTTTCCTCGCGCACGCGGAGACGGTACAACCAGCGGATGATCTGATCGGCAGCGATGAACATGATCACTAACCCCTGGATGATGTTGACCAGGTCGATCGAGATCGCCTGGGCACGCACCTGCATCAGACCGGCGCCGTTGCGCAAAGCGCCCCACAAAAAAGCGGCCGGGAAGATGCCGAGCGGGTGGCTCTTGGCAAGCATGGCGACCGCGATGCCGTCAAACCCGAAGCCGGTGGAAAACGCCGCTTTGAGGGCATACTCGCTCGGGCGACCCAGCACAACGTCCAGACCTCCCAGACCGGCCAGCATCCCGGAAAGCGCCATTGCTAGCACAAAATTGCGCTTCACGCTGATGCCAGCATAGCGCGCCGCGCTGGGATTCGCACCCACCGTGCGAATCTCAAAGCCCCAGGTGGTTTTGAACAGGAAATACCACACCAGTCCGATGGCAGCGAGCGCTACCAACACGGCGGAGTGAATGTTCAGCTCGGGCACTAACAGAGGAAAGCGCGCCGACTCAGCAACGAAAGGGGTGCGATCCAGCGTCGCTGTCACGTCCTTGAGCGGGTTCTTAACTAGGTAATCCACCGTCTTGACCGCGATGTAGTTCATCATGATTGTGTTGATGACCTCGTGCGCGCCAGT
>JANXAX010000006.1 GCA_025062175.1 Anaerolineae bacterium
GCCAAGCTCGCTTATCGTGTGTATAAGGAGCTCTTCGGCTCGCCGCGCTTCCAGCGCTTGGCGGAACAAGGGGCACGGCCACAACGGCTGCTCTGGGCGAGCACTAGCACCAAGAATCCTGCCTATCGCGACGTCCTCTACGTCGAGGAGCTGATCGGTGCGCCCACTGTGAACACCATGCCACCCCAGACGCTCGAAGCATTCAAAGACCATGGTCGATTGCGCAACAGCCTGGAGGAAGACCTGACCGGCGCCGAAGCCACCATCCGTCAATTCGAAGAAGCCGGTCTGAGCATCCAGGCAATCACCGATCAACTGTTGGAAGAGGGGGTCGCGGCTTTCTCGCAGTCTTTCAATGAACTGCTGGCCGCTATCCAGGCGCAGATGCAAGCGGTGGCGACGCCGGCATCATAAGGGTCTCAAGGCAGTGCGCCCGACCCTAGACGGAGAGGAAGGGCAATGAAGACGATCCTATGCTACGGAGATTCCAATACATGGGGGTATAACCCGCTCAACGGAGAGCGCTACCAGCGCGAGGTGCGCTGGACCGGCGTGTTAGCGCGCGAGCTAGGAAACGACTATGACGTCATCGAAGAGGGGCTAAACGGACGCACCACCGTCTGGGATGACCCGATCGAAGGCTACAAGAACGGCAAAGAGTACCTGATCCCGTGCCTAGAAACCCACCGCCCGCTCGACCTGGTGGTCCTGATGCTCGGCACCAATGACCTCAAGGTGCGTTTTTCGCTCTCAGCTTACGACATCGCGCAGGGCGTGGGAGTGTTGGTGGACATCATCCGGAAGAGTGCTGCCGGACCTGGTGGCAGCGCGCCGCAGGTGTTGCTCATCGCGCCGCCACCGGTGGCCAGGTTGAGCGAATTCGCCGAGATGTTCGAGGGTGCTGCCGAGAAGTCGCGCCGTCTGGCACAGCATTATCAGGCCATCGCTGCCCAATACGGCTGCGCGTTTCTGGATGCCGGCTCCGTGATCGTCTCCAGCGATGTGGATGGCATCCACTTTGACCCGCCCGAGCATCGCAAGCTGGGGCTGGCCGTGGCCCAGCGCGTCAGGGAGCTGTTGGGGTGAAGATGAGATGATAATGCTAACACTGCACAGCGATGCTGTGTCTGCATCACCTGAAAATCTAAAAGGCGGCCCATGCGGTGCAGGCCGGCATTTATAGCCCAGGAGATGAATGTCCCGTGTGGGATGAGGTTTTAGCCATCCTGCAACGTCATCATCGCTTCCTCATTACTACGCACTCTAACCCAGACCTGGACGCTCTGGGGTGTGAGCTGGCACTGGATGAGCACCTGCGCGCAACGGGCAAGCAGGTGTGCATCCTGAACAGCGACCCCATCGCACGGCCGCATCGTTTCGTCGACCCACAACGGCGTATCCGGGTGTATCAGCCGCATCGTCACGATCAGGTGATCGAGCAGGCCGAGGTGCTCATCGTGCTGGATGCCTCAGGGGGATGGAAGCGCCTCGGCCGGATTGGGGACACGCTGGCGCGTATGCGCCCCTACGCGGTGCGTATTGACCATCATCCCGACCCGCAGCGCTTCGCTGATGTAGAGGTGGTGGACGATAGCGCGGCCGCGACCGCTGAGCTGGTCTTCGACCTGGTGCGCGCCGCTTCAGGGCAGATCACCAAGACAATGGCGCGTGCCCTCTACGTGGCGATCCTGACCGATACCGGTTCCTTTCGCTATCCCAAGACCAGCCCCCGGACACACCGCATTACGGCTGAACTGATCGAATTGGGCGCCGACCCCGCTGAGTTGGCGAAGCTCGCCTATAACCAGTATTCGTTGAACTTGCTACGCCTGCAGGGGCATATGCTCGATATCATGCAATCAGATGCCGAAGGACGTCTGGTGTGGAGTGTGTTGGATCAGGACACGCTGCGCACCTATGGTGTGCGGGAAGCAGAGCTGGACAACTTCGCCAGCTTTGGCTTGCAGGTGGCCGGAACGCTGGTCAGCGTGTTATGTGTCGAGACACCTGATGGACGAGTCAAGGTGAGCCTGCGCAGCGATGCATCGCTGCCGGTCAACGACCTAGCGGCGGAATGGGGCGGTGGTGGCCATGCCTCCGCTGCCGGCGCTACTGTGTCGGGAGATTTGCGCCAAGTGACCGAGATGGTGATCTCCCGCGTAAAGGCACTGCTCGATTCCAACGGGCCACGGGTACCGGATCCTGCTTCCCCAACCCCTTAGCCCATGAAGTGTGAAATTTTACTCGCTTGAGGAGGATAACTTATGCCTGACAAGGCGCGTATCCGCCAAGTGCGGGAACATCTAGAGCACTACTTGACCACCAGTCTGTTGCCCTTCTGGATCGAACGTTCACCGGACTATGAATATGGCGGTTTTCTCACTTATTTTGACCGTCATGGCCGGCCCACCGGCGAGACGACCAAGACCTTCCTGATGCAGATTCGCATGCTCTATACGATGTCCAGCACACACCGCTACGGCTATGGCGGCGGTCGGTGCGGGGAGCTAGCGCGCATGGGCGCCCAGTTCCTGATCGATCATTACTGGGATACGGAGCATGAAGGCTGGTTTTGGATCGCGGACCGGCAGGGCAATCCTACCGTCAGGGCCAAGATTGGCTATGGCCAATGTTTTGCGATGTACGCCTTCAGCGAGTACATGGCCCCGGGCGATGTGCGGGGTCGCGAGATGGCCGAACGTACCTACGCGGCGGTGTGTAAACACATGGTCGATACACGCCACGGAGGGTACTTGGAGATCATGCAGCCTGACTGGCAACCCGAACGACCGGGGCGCTTCGGCGGCGACCGCAAGAGCATGGACGTGCACATGCACATGATGGAAGCGCTGACGAATATGTATGAGATGACCCGCTCGCCTACCCATCGTCGCCGCTTGCTCGAGGTGATCGACCTGATCATCCACCGCATGCTGCGGCCAGAGAACGGCACCGGCTACATCCAGTTCGCACTGGACTTCACCCCCCTGCCGGCGATTATGTTCGAGGTTGCGTGGGGGCGGGACAAGCCACCGGAGGACGGCCAGGCACGTCCCTTGGAGTACACCTCATACGGCCATAATGTCGAGTTCGCCTGGTTGTTGTTGCACGCGGCGGATATCCTGGGGAAACCGCGTCAGGAATATGCTGCGGTGGTGCGTCCCATCTTTGACAACTGCCTCGAGTTCGGCGTTGACTGGGAATATGGGGGTGTCTTCGTCGAGGGGCCTTACAATCGCCCTACCACCCTCACCGAGAAGCAATTCTGGCAGCAGGCGGAGGTGATGATCGGCTTCTTGGACGCTTATGCCCTCTTCGGCGAGGAGAAATATTGGCAGGGGTTCGAGAACGTCTACCGCTTCGTGTTCGACAAGTTCGTGGTCATGGAGGCAGGCGGGGAATGGTACGAGCGAGTGGACCGTTACGGCAACCCGATCGACGATGCGCTGGGCCACGCCTGGAAGATCAGCTATCACACGGTGCGGTGCATTGTGCAATGTATTCGTCGGCTGCGCCGGCTGGAGAATAGCAGTGCGAGCTGAGAGGTGCATTGGGCTCAGTTGCAAACATAGGCGCAGTGTGGCAAGAAAGATACAAAACATTGCAAGGTTGGCAAAAGAACCTGTAACTTTCTCTCCACAGATTTGTTGCCTTTTCATCGTCAACTGGGCCGCAGCACTCTCCGATCGAGAGAAGGTGAGTTTTTGGCTTCCGATATGGGACTGCATATAGGGGGGAGATACTGGTGGCTGTTGGGCCTATTGGTGGTGGCCCTGGCAGTACGCCTCCCCAACTTGGGCAAGTTTCTCACCCCCGACGAATTCCTTTGGGTGGACCGCTCGCGCAATTTCCTCGCTGGTCTGCTCGATCCCCATTTCGCCTGCAAGTCCGAAGTTTTGCACACCGGCTTCGAGCAGGCCCAGGGGTTGGCGTGCACGCTGCGCACCGGCCATCCGGGTGTCACTACGATGTGGAGTGGCAGCCTGGGCATCCTATTGCGTTACCTGGCGGACAGGACACCAGATTCCCTCCTCGACTACACCCTTAGTCTGCCCACCAATCCGCTGGACGCCCGGCTCATCGTGCCCGAACGTCTGCCTTCGGTGCTCTTCCTCAGCTTAGCCATTATGCTGATCGCGTGGCTGGTCGGGAAGCTGTTCCACAACTATCGGGTCGGCCTGGTGGCCGGCCTGCTCATGGCACTCGACCCGTTCCACGCCGCTCTGTCACGCGTCATTCACCATGATGCGCTGGCAGCTACTTTCATGAGCCTGGCAGTGCTGACCGCGCTGTTATACTGGATACACCACGGGTCACGTCATTGGCTCATTGCCTCAGGCGTGTGCGGCGGCCTGGCATTTCTCAGCAAAAGCTCTACCTTGTTCCTAGCACCTTTTGTGCTTCTGCTAGCTCTATGGTCGCTGCTGGCTAAGATCATATATAACCAGTCCCTCTGCGGACGGCATCTGCTGCGCGTCTCCATTGATGCCAGTGTGTGGTTGATCGCTGCTGTTGCTACTTTCTGTGTCTGCTGGCCAGCGATGTGGGTGATACCCACGGATGCCGTACGCACGATATTTGCCGTGGGGATGAAATATGCCAGCGAGGGCCATGCCAAGGGCAATTACTTTTTCGGCACTATTTCCAATGACCCCGGAGTGCTCTTTTACCCTTTCACCTGGCTTTTGCGCAGCTCACCCTTAGCTTGGATTGGCCTGTTCACCTTGCTCTGGACGGCGCTCAGGCACTGGACACGAGGGTCTAGGGTCGAGGAAAACAACGCGGATGCGAGCTGTGCATCTCTCCGTAATCGGATCCTACACTGGCTCGAGCGGGCTGGCCTCGTGTCCACACGGGTTCGCTCAGGCGATGCCGCGGTTCTCTGGCTTTTGTGCCTGTATGTCATGCTCTTCACAATCTTCATGACTTTTGGTGAAAAGAAACAGGATCGTTATCTCCTACCGGTCTATCCTATCCTCAGTACTATGGCTGCGGTGGGGCTGAGCAGATTGGCCATCGGGTCACTGGGCAAATTAGCACACCACCCAGTTATTGCGCACACAGTATTCCCGCTGCTGCTGGCAGTTATTCTGATTTTTCAAGGCTTCCTAATCGTCGTGCACCATCCCTATTACTTTACTTATTATAACCCTCTGTTGGGGGGTATCCGCGGAGCACAGTCCATGGTGACCATCGGCTGGGGTGAGGGGCTGGACCTGGCGGCGGATTATCTCAACCGCAAGCCGAACGCGGAGCAGTTGCGTGTGGCCACTTGGTACCACTCTACTTTCGCCCCATTCTTCAAGGGGGAGGCGGTTGGCTACTCGAAGGAGAAAGGCAAGGCGCTAAGCGGCAACTATGTACTCTTTTATATTAATCAGCTGCAGCGGCGCTTCCCCGATGAGGAACTCTTTCGCTATTTCGAGCAGCGTTATCAGCCGGAGGCGATCATCTCGCTCCATGGCATCCCCTATGTGGTGATCTATCCGGGGCCGGGAATGCAGCATTACGTCGAAGACCGTGTGAACGAACATCGCCGCAGTTATCGTGGCATCGCTGCGCTGTTGGGCTGGGATTGGCTGGATGTTGCCGACCCCGACCGTCCCAGTGTCGCGGCCGGGAATGGGTTGCGCTTCCGTCTCTACTGGGAGTATCTGGGCAAACGCCCTGAGGAAAGGTTCTTCTTCCGGCTGCTAGACGTGGAAGGGCGTCGCGTTGTCGAGGCGCTCAGCCAACCCCTGCTGAACGAAAACGGTGACCCGTCCACTTGGCGCAGAGGACAGATCATCGTCGAGGAGGGAGTCTTGACTGTTCCGGCAGACACAGCCCCCGGCGAATACCGGTTGCAGATCGGTTTTTACACCCAGGCGCCGGCCGTGACGGAGGGAGAGCTGGTGTTCGACCTGCCAGAGCTGGATGCGCATGTGTGCGTGACGGCTCCTGTCCAGCTGCGCAAGGGATAATACTGCGTACCAGGCACAGGGCGCGATCGAGCTCACCCGCATGAATCCCCCATACCACGAAGGTGCGGCGTCGCGCAACCTAGATGTACACTGGAGACAAAGGGTAGCGGCAGGTGCTCCGATCAGAATAATCAGACCGGGAAGCGGAAAGGGACCTTTATGGGCACAAGTTGTGTAACAGCCCGCGTACGGCGATGGAGTTTGATCACGTGTGTGATGGTGACACCGAGGAATGCACCGGATGACGAACCGTTGGCGCGCTTGGTCGCCCAAGACCGTGCGCAGGGGGGTGCCGGTGAAGACCTATACTGCCGACTATGGGTGTGACAGCACAGAGAATCATTCTCGGTTGATGTGCCAGGGGCTCTGTCCCCCAGTTCGGCCGAACCGCTACTGTACCTAGAAGAAGATAGGAACCAAGGGGTGTGGCCGGCGCTCACGGCAACACCGCAATATCAGGCAGGGCAGGCGGTGCGCTACAAGCCAAGATGGAGCGGAGGGACGAAAACGGGGCCGAAAAAATGAGAGAATGAACGCCGGGCACGGCGGGACATTAGATGAGAGGATATTCACAACCTACATCACAGGGAGAGACTTTTTTCAACCGTTTGCACAGGCTATCAGGCTGGAGTAGAATGGCCGTGAGCGGGTCTCGCTCAAAGCAGAATTAGGAGATGCCTATGCGACCAAGACTATGGCGCATCGGGGTTGAGCTTATCTTCTTGCTCACCTGTCTGGCGATCGGTCTAGTGCTGAGCATGCGCTTCGCACCTCGTCCGATCATCGGAACGATGCATTTTGAAGGGTTGATTGTGCCCCCGAGCGCTCGGCAAATGTGGAATATTCTGGAGGCAGCACGTCGCGACCCGCGCGTGGCCGGCATCGTGATAGAGGTCAGCTCCTTCGGTGGAGACGCCAGCAGCAGCGAGAAGCTTTACCACGCGATGGCTAAATTTCGCCAAGAGAAACCACTCGTGGTGGTCATCGACGGCGAGGCAACCAGTGGAGGCTATTATGCTGCAATTGCCGCTAACAAAATCTATGCGACTGCTGCTGCTGCCGTGGGCAACATTGGCGTCTGGATGTCACGTCCTACAGACCCCATGATCGTGCCCGACGTCTTGAGCACGGGGCCTTACAAGCTGGGGGGTGGCAGCCGCTTCGATAACATCCGTCAACTAGAAATGGTCAAGGATGCCTTTGTCACCACTGTGCTCCATGAGCGTACGCAATCCCCTTATAACCCGTTGCGCATCGATGGAAGCATCTTGGAGGAGGGACACATCTACTTGGGCAGCGAAGCGTTGGCGTTGGGTATGGTGGATGCATTGGGCAGCATCAGCGATGCCATCGCCGATGTCGCGATGTTGGCAGGGGTGGAGCAGTACGAAGTGCGCGATCTGACGGAGTACTTGGGCTTGCCCTTCCAGCCGGTTGACCCTTTCCAGGTGCTTGGCACGTTGCGCCGGACGTGGCCCGGCGAAGTCTTGCTTCTGGACACCCGTTTCATCCCACTTGTCAACCAAGAGACCGAATCGACTTCCCTTGAAATCGCCGGCGCCCCAGCTTCGCCTGGAGAAAAGACCCCATGAGCAGCGCACATCGTTGGTTGTTAGTCCTTCTCGCGGGTATCTTGCTGCTTGCTTTGCCATTTGCGGTGCGCAGCGCGTTGACAGAATGGCGTACTAGCCCTTATCGACCGGCCATCACCGGGCAGATCGAGTTAGCGGCGACGCCGGAACCAACCCCTACAGCTGTCCCGGCGCCGCGAGAGCCTTCCGCTCCGGTCACCCATCTGCGCCGCGGAGTGGTCGTAGTGGATCTGGCCCACTTCAATATGGTGAGCCCGAGCCAATTCCAGGCGCTCTCCGCCCAGCTAGCTGCGCGTGGCGTGGCGTTGCGTTTCTGGACTAATCCAACCCCGATGGCAAGCGTAGACAAGACGAACCTGGCCGGCCTGCCTGACCAATCCGACCAGCTAGCGAACCAGCTGCGCGATGCCAGCGCGCTGGTGGTGATCAGCCCGCTATTTCTGTGGAAAGACACGGAGATCGCTGTGGTCGAGCGTTTTGTCGCTGATGGCGGGCGCCTGCTGCTGATCAGTGACCCCGATATGCTCGAGGTGCCAGATCGTTTCCTGCGCGACCTCAACCGGTTGGCCGAGCGCTTTGGAGTTGTCTTCCATGACGATTATCTGTACGACCTGATCCATAATGACCGCAACTTCACCCATGTGTATCAGAGTCGGTTTGAAGACCGCGCTGCCAAGCTCCAGGGGAAAACGATCGTTTTCTACGGTGTGCGCAGCCTGGGCGGACCGATCATCAGCCAAGTGCGCACCAGTGATACGGTACAGAGCAGTCTGCGCACTGGACTCAGCGGCTTCACCACGGTGGCCATCGCCGGGTTAACGGTGAACCGCAGCAGTGGCAGAGTTTTGGCGATGGGAGACTTTGATGTGCTGACCGAGCCCTATGTCAGCCGTTATGACAACCGTCTGATGCTCGAATTTGTGGCTGATTTCCTAGCAGCGGCACAACGGGAACAGGAGCTGGCTGATTTCCCCGCCTATTTAGGGGCACGGGTGGGACTGACCTTCGGCGGTGAGCTGCCCCTTGATGCACCCTTCCTGGCACAGGTGAGCCAGCTGCAGCAGCTACTGGAAACCGGCGGACGCACGTTAGAGTTGGTGAACCCCCGCCACGTATTACTGACCACAACGGTGACATTCCACGCTCTGACCGGCACTCCCCAGCCCTCAGCAGCCCCAGACCCTCCACCCTTGAACGATCTAATTTACGTGGCTTCCTATGAAGCGGCGGAGCGTGAGACCATCCTGCTCCGCGATATCGGCATTCGCTTGACTGAAATCACTCCCACTCCCACCGCCACTCCAACCCCTTCAGACATCCCGACGCTTGGTGTCACACCGAGTCCTGCCGGTCTCGGCATGTCATCTCCTGCATTGACCACAACCCCGAAGGAAGAAGAAGAGGAACACGCCTCCCATGTCACAGCTGAGGTTACGCCAACACCTTCGGCCACACCGGAGGAAGAAGCAACTCTGACGCCTACTTCGACCCCAGCGGCGACACGCGTGTTGGAGACCTCCTTCAGTCCTCCACTGCTCCTTGATGAAACCGTTCTGATCCTGCGTCGACAGATACCGGGCGACACGCAGATAACAGCTGTGCTGGGTAGTGATCTCGCCGCGCTTGAATCGGGGTTGGACCGCCTGGTAACACGCAATTTTGCCGATTGTGTCACCCGTCCCGATGTGCTGATATGCCCTTTCCAGCTTGAGGAGAGCTCCGCTGTTCATGAGCGACCTCCCACTGGCACTCCCACGTCCGAAGCGGCGACGGGACAGCCCACCGAAACGCCAACGGTTCAGGAGACGCCAGGTGTTCCGTTGGGCAGCAAAGGGGAGGTACTGGTAGTGGATGACAATCGTACCGCTACTGCAGATGATCCCCGTGAAGCAGACCTCTACGTACGCATCCTGGAAGAAATGGGACGCGCTCCTGTGCTGTGGCATACGAAGAGCGATGGTGATCCCAACGTTCAAGACCTGGTGGGCTATCGTTGGGTGATCTGGAGCCGGGGAGTTTATCGCGGTGAGCCTGCCCAGACGAAGACGTTGGCGGCCCTGGCGCTCTATCTGGAGCGCGGAGGACATCTGACTATCAGCGGACGTACGCCTGTCCTGGGAGGTAGCAATCGCCCTGCTTCGGTGATTGCGGATATCGTGTTGACCGACGAAGTGCCTCCCCTGGTGGTAGGGTTGTCCAGCTCAACCATTACGCTGGCGCCCGATTTGCCGCCGGCTGTCCCATTGGGCGATCAGTGGGGAGGCGATGCAAAGGTGGCGATGCGTCGCGGACCTAACAGCGCTGATGCTGATGCACCTGTGCTGGTGGCGTTGAAGAGCGATGATGCTTCAGAAGAAGCGCGGCGTGTTATCATCCTGGGAATGGCGCTGAATTGGCTGAGCGATGCGGATTCCACCCAGCTGGTGCGTAACATGGCCACGTGGATGTTAGAGCGATAACTGCAGAGCGAGACATATAAATCCGACATATAACCAAAGGGAGCACCCGGTCTGAGGGCATATTCCGTAAAGAGGAGGTGCGCAGGTGCCCCAGCCTTTCATTCATATTCGCACGAATGTAGGTAAAGCGATCAACATCAATGGCAGCACCGTTGTTCCAATAGCGCGCTCAGTGCATATTCGGCTGCCCTTGGTGCCTGGAGGGCTTGTCTGGAATCGTCCGGTTGCTGTGCTGGTCCGCCATAGCGATGGAACCGAGTACACCCTGCCAGTGCACGATGTGACACGGCGATTGCAGGTGTTGGTTTTAGCTGCCGGGGTGCTGGGGGCGCTATTGGTGTGGCTTGCCCACCGAGGTAGGTGATAAAGACGCAAGAATTCATAAACCAAGGGGCATATGGACCGCCAATCGCCCAAACGATGAGAGGCGAGAACTACGACAATGAGGGCAGACCACTCTGAGGAGGTGCGTTATGGTTGCTAGAAAATCTGAGGCAGACCGTCCACCTGTTGAAGCTTTGGACGCGACGCCGGCAATGGAAGCTATTCAGGGAACACTGAGTCGCTTTCTCGATGTGGCGAACGTCAATCGCGTGTATGGTGAACCGATCCGCGAAGATGAGGTCACGATCATTCCGACAGCCGAAGTGATCGCTGGCCTGGGCTTTGGGATGGGTTTTGGTGCCGGAAGCAGCCCGAGCGCAGGAGAAGAGGAGCGACAGCGTTCGGACGAGGCAGCAATGGCAAGCGGAAGCGGTGGCGGAGGTGGGGGCGTCGGAAAGAGCTTCTCACGTCCTGTGGCCGTCGTGGTGATCTCGCACGGCAATGTCTACGTCGAGCCGGTGGTGGACATCACCAAAGTCGCTCTGGCCACCATCACTGCTGCCGGGTTTATGATGGCCACGTTGCTGGGCTTTCTCAGCCCGCAGCGGATGCTGAAACAGCTCAAGGGGGAATAGGCACCGCTGAAGCACTGTCTCGGCTGGGTGCTGTTCTGCTTTCTTCTTTCCATCTATTTGGTCACCTATAGCCCCCGCTTCCACTCGTCGGACGGTTTGGCCATGTTTTCCGTGGCCGAAAACCTGGTGCGGCGCGGTGCCCTGCACATTGACTTGATCCACTGGATGGGGCTACAGCAGGGCACCTTCGGGCTAGATGGTCATCTCTACTCGCGTAAGGGGATTGGCATGTCCCTGTTGCTCGTCCCGCTGGTCTGGTTGGGACGCAGCATCCCAGGCTGGGGTGGCGCGACGAGTGCCCTCTTGTTCAACAGTGTGGTGACGGCTGCGTCGGCCTCGCTCCTCTTTTTCATCGTAAGGCAGCTAGGGTACACGGAACGTGACGCCCTGACAGCTGGACTGGTGTTCGGCCTGGCCACGCTCGCCTGGCCTTACGCCAAAACGTGTTTTAGCGAGCCACTGGCCGGCCTGTGTCTGCTACTCGCCTTCTGGGCAGCACTGCGTTTCCGCCAAAGGGGTGATCTTGCCACTGCCGCCATCTGCGGAATCGCCCTGGTGTTGGCAATAGCCACGCGCTATGCCAGTGTCATAATGGTGCCTCTCTTTGGCGCTTTCATTATCCATCAAGCTGGGCAGCGTTTTGTACCGCCGCGCCGGAACATCGCCGCGCTAGGGCGTGTCCTCGGCGCTTTCACGTTGCCTCTGGCGACCGGGGTGGCACTGTTGGCACTTTATAACATAGCACGCTATGGCAATCCTTTGGACACCGGTTATTTGGCAGAGGAACGCTTTGATGGTGATTGGGCGCAGGGCATCGCTGGCCTGCTGGTAAGTCCGGGCCGTGGCCTGTTCCTTTACACACCTGTATTGCTGCTCGCTCTCGCGGCCGCGCCGGCTTTTGGGCGTTGTCATCGCTCCATCGCTGTGCTGGTCTATGCCATCGTCCTAGGGCACGTGTTGCTGTACGGCAAGTGGTTTATGTGGCATGGAGGTTACGCCTGGGGACCGCGTTTCATGGTGCCTGCTGTGCCTTTCCTTGTGTTGAGTATGCTGCCAACCATCACGTGGGCACTACGCTCGCCCTACTGGCGTGGTGCTTTCGTCACATTGGTCGCCCTTAGCGGGTTGATTCAGGTGCTGGGCCTGAGTGTGCACTTCGAACTCTTCCAAACGCGCCTGTTGGACACGGGGCTTCCCCTTTTTGCGCCGATCACCTTTTTTGATCCACGTTATTCACCATTAATCGGACAGCTGGAATTCCTACGCCTCGAGCACCTTGACTTTGTCTGGGTGACACAGGGTCATATAGACTGGAAGTTGCTAGCCGTACTGCTGGGGGGCAGTACATTGATGGGATGGCTGCTCGTACAGGCTGCACGCGCTCCTGAAGTATGCTCTGGAAGCCTTTGGAAAATGGCCGGCACTGTGATGTTGCTCATAACACTGAGCGCAGCAGTGTTGGCGGCAGCTCATCAACGCTGGCCAGATGACCTGCATCGTGTGGTGGAGTGGCTGAACACGCACACCCGCGCAGCGGATGCCATTGTCATAGCAACGCCCGAAGAGACCACCGCCTTTGCCGACCTCTATCGCGGTCACGCCGCGGTGCTTGGCCTTAATCCAGGCACTTTGGCGCGCGAGGCACGCGCGTTTGATGCTTTGCACCGCATTGCCGCGACCCATGAACACGTGTGGTGGTTACCCAACTGGCTTCCGCCAGCGCAAAGTGACATCGAAAGCTGGCTCATGCGGCATGGCTTTCGTGTTGAAGAGCGTTTCTTTCCGCGACGCGAGAATGCGTCCGAAGGAAAACGGCTGGTGCTTTATTTCTTCCCGCGACAACCGCTGCACAAGCATCCGGTGGGAGTCAGTTTGGGAGATGAAATTATGCTCCAGGATGTGGCCACGTGGGAGACCGTCCCGTGGGGCGACATATTGCCGGTTGAGTTAACGTGGAAAGCGTTACGACCGCCTACGGCGGACTATCGTGTTTTCGTGCAACTATGGGACGCGGCCGGAGAACGCGTTGCCGGGGCGGACGGAGCTCCTATGCAATCGCAGCATCCCACATCTCATTGGCGGCCGGGCGAAACCATTATCGACCGGCATGCCCTGTTGCTTTCACCAGTGCATGTCTCCGGGGACTATCAGTTAGTGGTAGGGATGTATCTTCCGGAAAGCGGAACACGGTTACGTGCCCAAGATGGTGGCGACGCGGTTGTTGTAACCACAATTCACGTGACCACCTCTGTTTCACGTTGACCCACTTCGTGCCAGTGCATGCCTTCGGTGATAAAGGCCCAGGCACCAAACCCGACCTCTGGCAACGCCTGGGAGATATGCATCAACACCGAAAAGGCCGCTGCCTGCTCGGCAAAGCCGTGCGTGGGTGTGATGGCCGCGGCGGCAAAGCTCAGCTGCAAAGACAACACCGCCATGTATTGTATAATCCCAAGCCCGCCGGGGGTGCTTGGTACGGTCAGCCCCAAAGCCACCAGCGCGGTGAGCAGGAAAGGGGTGAACAAAGGCACAGGGGCGCCGAAGTCAAACGCGAGCATCACCGGGTAAAAGGACCCGCTGATGACCAACCAAATCAGCAACGATTGGGCACTCACGATCAATAGCTGACGTGCGTTGCGTAGCGTATGCAGGCCATCGCCGAAGGCGCTGAGCAATGGCACGATGCGCGCTGACCATGGATCTGGCAGGAGGCGCTGGGCTTGTTGGATCACCCAGGCTTGACGATAGTAAAATAACAACAAGGCCCCTAAAGCGATGAGATAGAAGGCGCTTCCCACTGCCCCCAAAACGTGGATTTCCTCGCTGCTCACCCCGAACAACATCACCACCACCAGGATGAACAGGATGGACAATCCATCCAGGATGCGTTCCATCACCAGCGTTGCGAAGATGGCCGTCTTGGAATGGCCAGTGCGGCGACCGAGCACATATGCGCGCAGGAATTCGCCCGCGCGTGCGGGCAATACCATGTTGGCACCGATGCCGATGCAGCTGGCACGAAACACAGGCGCAAAGGGGATTTCGCCCACTACCCGCAACAGCCATTGCCAACGCCAGGCACGCAGGAACAAACTGAACACCACGACGACGAAGGCGGGCAGCAGCACCCAATACTGCACCTGGGTCAATATCTGCCCCATGCGATCCCACTCTAACTGAGCAAACACAAGGTCTAAGAAGGCGAAGATGACACCTAAGTTGAGCGCGATGCCAGGCCAACGTGTCCCCAAACGATTGCGCGCGCGCTCTTCACCGACCCTGCGAACGTGGTCGACAAAAGCCACCCCACTCAATAACATGAAGATGAACGCGACAACCAGGTGGAAGTTTTCATTTAAATTCCAGGCGCGATAGGCAAAGAAGAGACCAACTATCAGGAGCAGCAACGGACGTGTCATCCGGCGGGCGTAGGTAAAGCAGCGGGTATCGACAGGACGCGTGCTCATCTTTCTCCCTCGCCTTTCCCCCTGCGTCTAGATAGAACTTTTGTACGTTCACCGGGCTCGGGCGATGAGGGTGACATTCCAGGTACGCTCATCCGGCCTCTCGTCCAGCTGGAGAAATGGGCAAAATTGTTCAATGGCAAAGCCTGCTTGCGCCAGGTAAAATTCCAGCTCAGGGCAGAAGAAATAGCGCAACCGATGTTCCTCGTCGGCTTCCTCGATCACTTCTCTCTCGCGCAGACGCATAATATGAAACCACACCCGCACCATGTTACGTTCTGTGTCTAACTGCGGTCGGGTGATGCGCACCAGCCGTTCTGTCCCATCTTGAACGATCTTCACGCGTTCGCTGGGCCGCTGAGCAAGCACAGCAGGACCATACCAAAAATCGCTGATAAAAAGACCGCCAGGTGCCAGATGACGACGTGCCGAGCACAGGGCGGCCATAAGCGCTTCATTGCTGATCTGATAGCTGAGCACAGCGAATATGCAGATGGCCACGTCGAACGTGCGCTGAAGGTCCAAGGAACAAATATCTGCTACCTCAAAATGGACTTGCTCTGCCAGTTTGGCCGCACGCGCCTTTTCACGCGCGATCGCGATCATCTGGGCTGAGTGATCAACACCCCACACTTGATAACCGCGGCGTGCCAAAGGAAGTGCGTGACCACCTGTGCCGCATCCCAGGTCAAGCACACTCCGCACCATTCCCTTATAGCAGCGACGGAACACTTCCTCGAGGAAATCGCATTCTGCCTCGTAGTCCTTATCGCGATACATGGCATCGTATGCTCGGGCATACACAGAGCTGAAATGGTCGGTTTCTCCGGGTGATTCCATAGGGATGGGCAACGCACTATTTCTTAGGAAGGATGGATCAAACTTGCACGCACCGCATCACACACCTGGTCGATCTGTGCCTCGGTAAGCGTTAGACCACTGGGCAGATATAGTCCCTGGCGGGCGAGACGCTCGGCGACCGGATAACGTTCGCCACGAAACAGGCCCAATTTATGGAAGACAGGCTGTTCATGCATGCCTAGGAAAAAGGGGCGTGTCTCAACCCCACGGGCGTGCAACCGCCGTGCCAATTCGGCGGCGTCGATGCCAACGCGCTCGTCCAACACAATACCATACACCCAGTATACATTGCGTGCCCAAGGTTCTTCCACGGGGAGTTCAAGGCCAGGCAATTCCTTCAGCCGCTCTGTATAGGCTGCGGCGATGACACGTTTGCGTGCCACAATGTCCTCGAAGCGGCGCAGTTGCGACACCCCCAATGCAGCTTGCATATTGGTCAAACGGAAGTTGTAACCCATATCCTCGTGTAGAAAGCGTCTTGCACGTTGGAAACACAGATTGCGCAAGGCACGCGCCCGTTCGGCCCACTCATCTCTTTGGGTCAACACCATGCCCCCCTCACCCGTGGTGATCAGCTTATTGGCATAAAAGCTGAAGGTGCTGATATCCCCCAACCCACCACACTTGCGTCCGCGATATTCCGCACCATGAGCTTCGGCGGCATCTTCGATGATAACCAGATCATGCTGGGCTGCCAGCGCGCGCAGCGGGTCCATATCGGCCGGATGTCCGTAGATGTGCACGACCATAATAGCACGCGTGCGCGGTGTAATCTTATCGGCAACCTGTTGTACATCCATCTGCCAGGTGCGTGCATCGCTGTCCACTAACACGGGTGTCCCACCGGCACGCAGGACCGCCTGAGCGCATGAAATGATCGTAAAGGTGGGCATAATCACTTCATCGCCGGGGCGCAGGTCGAGCAACCGCACAGCAATTTCCAGCGCAGCTGTGCCACTGCTCACCGCGATGCCGTGGCGCATACCACAGTAGGCAGCCCAACCGTTCTCAAACGCCTCCAAATAGCGGCCGGATGAGGAGACCCAACCGCTGCGCACGCAATCTAACACGCACGCAGCATCTTCTTCGGTCAAGAGAGGCTCGCAAACGGGGATCATTTCATCAAAAGGTTTCTTTTTCTACCAGACCGGTGTAGGGGCCCTGTTTGATCTCGAGCAAAATTGTATCCTCTAGACAGCGGAATCCATGACCCCCCGCGACCAACAAAATGAGATCGCCTTCCTCAAGGATCCAGGTGCCTAGCGGCGTCTTATCCAGCGCAAACAGCTCCGCTTCCACGCGCCCCTTGCGCACAATCAGGGCTTCGGATGTCCCTACGAGATGGCGTTGAAGGGGCAAATGCATATGCCGACGTATAACCCCACCGCGCGGATAAACGATAAAGCCAGCTTGTTGGTAGTAGCTATCAGGGGTGACAAAGGTGGTCTTATCGGGCAGATAGTCGCGCCGGATAATAGTGGCAATGTGTTGATCATGCCACATAATGTGTTCGATGGGGGTATTATGCGCCTGTTCCGTTTCCATAAGGACCGCCCTTCCTTGAGGAATAGGCACCACGATAATAGCGCTATGGTAGCATAAGCATATCGCATATGCAATCCGTCGAGGTGCGCGCTGTAGAGCTTTTTTCAGTTTTTCTCATAAGAAGTGCCATAGGAGCAATCTAAAGAGCGAAAAAGGGCAGAAGCAATGCACTCGTCACAGAACGCGTGAATTTTGCTGGATTATCTGCGCACCGTGCCCGACCCGCGTCATTGCCAGGTACGGCACTATCCCCTGACAGGATTGCTGGCGGTGCTGATCCTGGCTGCCTTGTACAGGGAAAGCCACCTGCACGGGATGGGGCGGTGAACGCAGGCACATCAGCCCTGTTGCGCGAACCGTCGGACTTCCGGGCGACGGGGCGCGTGCCAGGGCCGACGACAATGTGGAAATTGTCGCGATGGCCGGATACGAGCGTGCTGCCGTAAGCAGTGAACGCCTGGACACAGAGCTGGGAGGGTGACAATACTCAGTTTGGATGCGCAATGTCCGCGTGAGAGCAAGCGCGACGAACTGCCGGCAGTGCAGGTGCTGGTGGTGACAGCGCAGCCGTTGGAGGTGGTGCTACAGCAACGAGGCGTGGCAGGAGACATACCGGAGGCAACGCTGGCGCTGTCGGAGGAGACACTCTTGGAAGGCCGAGGAGTGCGTGTGGATGCAAGGCTCTTGCAACGCCGCCTGGTGGAAGGGATGGTCAAAAAGGGGCGGGGACATCGGCTGGGTGAAGGGCAACCACAGGGGCGTGTATCCGGCGGTGCGGGCGTGGGTGGTGGCGCACACGGCGCGTGCGCCGGATGGGGTGCAGGGAGACAAAGCGCACGGGCGGGAGGAGCGCCGTGCCGTGTGGAGGTGGCGAGCCCGGAATTGGGCGCATATCTGGCGCAGGAGTAGGGCTGCCGGGGGTGTGCTGGAGCGGGCGGGTGTGGCGCTCGCGGCGGATGGGACAGCCGGAGTGGCAAGGCGTGGAGGAAGCGTGTTGGATCGCGGGGGGTCAGCTGCCGGAGTGTGGTGCACCGCAGGCGTTGGCCTGGCTGCGCGGTCACGGGGAGGGGGAGAACCGCGTCTGCTAGGTGCGCGATGGGACGTATGGCGAGGACCGCAATCACGCGCGCGTGACCGGTCTGGCGCCGAGCGGCCTGCGCAACATCGCGCTCACTCTCATCCGGCATCTGGGCTTTCGCTTCATTTCGGATGGCTGGCGGGTGCTGGCGGCGCGTCCGGGTCGGGGGTTAAGCCTGTTGCTCCAGCCGCTGGCAGAGCCACCCTGAAAACTGAAAAGCCCTGCATCGCCATATGTTTGCGCCGGCACTTGGGTGTAATGGATGACTTTGGCAGTTGGCGCTTGCATTTAGCTCCTCCAGTGGTTATAGTGCACCCGCTCGGGCCGGTAGCGTTCCGGTTGCGCAGGCTGTTCAGCCGGATAGCCAATGACCACCAAGGCCATGGGGATGACATGGGCAGGCATGTTGCCAATCAGACGTCGCATGCCCTCCACGCGGTCGGCGTTGGGATAAATGCCCAGCCAAACTGCACCCAATCCCAGGCCATGCGCGGCCAACAAAATGTTCTGGGTGGCAGCCGAGCAATTTTCTACCCAGTAGGCAGTGCGCGGCTCTAATTGCTCGTCGCCGCACACCAGGATGGCGAGCGGCGCTTCGCGGATCATGGCAGCATAAGGATGGAAAGTGGGCACGGCGTCCAGCAGCTGGCGGTCGGTGATAACGACGAAATGCCACGATTGGCTGTTGCGTGCCGAAGGGGCGTACATTGCTGCCTTGAGCAGCTGCTCGACCATCTCGGCAGGCACAGGTCGATTCTCAAAGCGGCGGATACTGCGCCGGGTGAAAATCGCCTCTAAGACATCCATCGTACAGTTGACCTCTAACTGCCTGAGCAAATCGACACGACCTAACGCACCGCCTCTCCTGCTAACCGCATCGCGGCGTAGTGTGCCTGCAGACTGCGTACTCGGAGTGGTTTCTCTCGCAGCGCACGAATGCCTTGCACCGTAGCAGCGGCCGCGCTCAAGGTCGTGACAATCGGGATGCCCATCATATGTGCGGCACCCCGAATAAGACTGCCGTCATAGTGTGCTTGGCCACCACGCGGTGTGTTGATGATCAGATCGATCTGTCCCGCCCGGATGGCATCCAGGATGTGAGGTGAACCCTGGCTCACCTTGTTGATCACCGTCACCGGCAATCCCACGGCTTGCAACCATTGTGCGGTGCCAGCTGTGGCCATGATTTTAAAGCCCAGCTGATGCAGATCGCGCGCGATCTTGATCACGGCGCCTTTGTCGAATTGATTGACCGAGATCAACACGGTGCCCTCGGTCGGCAGGGGTACACCGGCCGCCATCTGTGCCTTGGCAAACGCGTGGCCAAAACGTGCGGCATGGCCCATCACCTCGCCTGTCGAGCGCATTTCAGGTCCTAACCGCGCATCCACGCCAGGGAATTTCTGGAAGGGCAACACTGCCTCCTTGACGAAAAAGCCATCCACGCGGGGTTCGTGTAGGAAGCCGATTTCGGCAAGAGTCTTGCCCGCCGCGATCTGGGCGGCATAGCGGGCCAGCGGGTGTCCAGTCGCCTTGCTCACAAAGGGCACCGTGCGGCTTGCACGCGGATTGACCTCTAACACGTAGACAATTTCATCCTTGATCGCATATTGGACGTTGAACAGGCCTTTCACCTGGAGCGCCTTGCCGATGCGATGGGTATACTCGCGGATGATCTCGATGTGGTACATACTGATCTTGTAAGGGGGCAAGACGCACGCCGAATCACCGCTATGGACCCCGGCTTCTTCAATATGTTGCATGATCCCTCCGATGGTGACATGCTGGCCATCACATAAGGCATCCACGTCCACTTCGAATGCATCGTCCAGAAAGCGATCGATCAAAACGGGGTGTTCGTCCCAGACGATATGCTTGTCCAGCCAGCTGAGCAAGGTCTCATCGTCGAAGACCAGCGCCATACCACGCCCGCCCAGGACATAGCTGGGGCGCACAAGCACCGGGTAGCCAATTTGATGGGCCACGCGCAAGGCCTCTTCGCGGCTCAACGCAGTGCCTCCCTCGGGTTGTGGGATGTCCAGGGAGCGGATGAATGCGCTGAAACGCTCACGGTCTTCGGCCAGGTCGATGGTCTCCACCGAGGTGCCCCATATAGGGGCGCCGGCGTCATGCAAGGCCCGGGCGATGTTAAGCGGCGTCTGTCCGCCAAACTGCACCAACACCCCTGCCGGTTTTTCTGCATCAATGATATTCAGCACATCCTCGGCAGTGAGGGGCTCGAAATAGAGGCGATCCGCAGTATCGTAGTCCGTGGAGACAGTCTCGGGATTGCAGTTGACCATAATGGTCTCGTAGCCCATTTCGCGCAGGGCAAAGCACGCATGCACGCAACAGTAGTCAAACTCAATTCCTTGCCCGATGCGATTCGGACCACCACCCAGAATGATCACCTTAGAACGATTGGTAGGCTGGGCTTCGTCATCCTCTTCATAGGTGGAGTAGAGATAGGGGGTGTAGGCTTCGAACTCAGCAGCACACGTATCCACGCGGTAATAGACTGGGGTCACGCCGAGCGCCTTGCGGCGGGCGCGCACGGCAGCCTCACTTACCCCTAATAGGTTGGCCAGGTGGGCATCGCTGAAGCCATAGCGTTTGAGTTGGCGCCATTCCGCGGCGGTGAGCGCTTCCAGGCGGGGTTTGCGCTCCTCGAGATCGCGCTGCAGCCGGATGATCTCAGCTGCCTGGCGCACAAACCAGAGATCGAAACGCGTGGTAGCCGCTACCTCTTCCGGAGAAGCTCCGCTGCGCAAGGCGGTTGCCATATGAAATAGACGTCGGGCGGTGGGCACGCGCAATGACTCAAGCGGCACTTCTGGATGGTTGCTTGCGCCAAAGCCGGCGATGCCGATGTCCAGCGCACGAATGGCCTTCTGCAATGCCTCGGGAAAAGTGCGCCCGATGGCCATCACCTCACCCACCGCCTTCATTTGAGGGCCGAGCACGTCGTCCACACCGGAAAATTTGCGGAAGTCCCAGCGCGGGATTTTGACGACAACGTAGTCCAACGAAGGCTCGAAGCTGGCCGGTGTGACGCGCGTGA
>JANXAX010000070.1 GCA_025062175.1 Anaerolineae bacterium
GCCCACCTTCTTCATCTCGGCGACGACGGCATCCTTGGCCTCCTGCATTGCCTTCTTGGGATCAGGCTCCTCGCCCAGGAAGTACTTCTGCCAGTAGGGTTGGCCAATGATGAACTGCTGCAGACCATACTTGTGGTTGGGGATGGCCTTGGCCACCTTCAGTTGGTCGAGCACCAGGAAGGCCCACGGGTTCGCCTGCAGCCAGTCGGGATTCTCCGCTTTCAGCTGATCCCAGATGGACTGGAAGGGAGGCAGCTGACCAGGATGATGGCCGGAGGGGATGCCGGAGATCGAGTCCTTCCAGATCGCCATATTGTAGGTCAGCGCTTTTAGGTACTCAGCGGCCTTCTCCTTGTTCTTGCCATATTTGAAGAGGCAGGCACCCGTGGTCCAGAAGACCGTGGAGCCTTCACCACCGCTGGGCAGTGCTGCCATACGCAGCGCCGAGGGATCAGGCCACTTGCGCGCGTAGCGCAGCGGGGCATTCTGGTACTTGACATAATACGCCACGCGCTGGGCGCCGAAGGCCACCTCGTCGGGCGTCAGATTCACACCGCCGTCCGTCGTGCCGGGCTGCAGCGCGTTGGCCGAGGAAAGCTCCAGCATGCGCTTCATGATCTCGAGCGCCTGCAGGGCCGGCTCGCTGGTAAAGTCGAAGAGCGGCACACCACTGGGGTCGCCCTCGAGCAGGTAGTAGCAGTCGGTGCTGATGCTATGGGTGATCGGTGCCAAGGAACGCCAGCCGTGTGCGTCGAAGGTGCAGCCGTACGGCGCCGCGCCGCTGTCCACCACCTGCTTAGCGTTGGCCAGGTATTCCTCCCAGTTGGCGGGCGCTTTGTCCTCAATCCCGGCCTTGGTCGTGATCGCGCTGTTCCAGGCCTGTATGATCACGTCGATGAGGAAAGGCCAAGAATACAGCTTGCCGTCCACCGTGCACTCCTCACGGATGGAGGGGATCATGTCATCCAGCACCTCTTTCGGGATGTATGGATCCCACGGCTCGATGACGCCCGCCTTGATCAGGCCAGCCATTTCGACGAAGGGGGTCATGCCGACGTAGACATCCCAGGTGCTCTGCCCCATCTTGGCTTCAGCGACGAAGCGTGCCACGTCGAAGCCTTCTACCGGTGCGATCTGAGAGTTAACCCCGCCGGGGAACTTGGCATCGACCTCGGTCTTGATCAGGGGATGGATGCTTACAATCCATTCGTAGAAAGTGGGCGTCAGCGGGCGTTCTTCCTGGGCATATGCGATGCCGCCCAGGCCAGACACCGGCGCCAGCACCTTGATCCCTCCGACGGCGAGCCCGGCGGCGATCGTGCTGATCAGGAACTGGCGGCGGCTGAGACGACCATTTTGCAGCTGTGTCAACAAGGGATTCTCAATTCTCTTACTGTTCATAGCATTTCCCTCCTCATTAAGAGATAGAACAACCGAATAGTGGGCCCTTTCTGTACCTCACAGTACAGATTGCCAGATAGAGACTTCTCCAGCGCGCACCCTCGAGAATTGCACGGGACAGATCATTTCGAAGGTGGCGCCTTGAACACAAATGCCCGATAAACAGCCCCGAAGAGACAAGACAATTCTTCCTGCATCAGGACCGTTTCGACCGGTGATATGGGGTGGTTGGAATATCAGGGACGGAAAAGACAAATGTAAGGACATCAACCGGCTGCTTCCGTGCCGCAGCACAATTCGGCTATTTGAGGGGTACTGGACCATCTGGTACAAGGAGCAATCTTTCAGCATTCCATCCACACCGCTGTGTGCCATTGCCTCGCTGCACACTTTGAATGCTTCATAGCTTAATATACTTCAAAGTTTCCATTTTGTCAATACCGATTGTTACACTTGGAAAAAAAGTGTCTCAGGCGCGCTTTACACGTACGGCGTTTCTGTGATGGTCTTCACCATCGCCCAGAAGTTCTCCAGAGGTGTGTCGAGCTGCACATGATGGGTGGGGCCGATGATCAACCCTCCGTCGGCGCCCACTGTGCGCAACCGTTCGCGCACCTCGTAGGCCACTTCTTCCGGGCTGCCAAAGGGCAAGGTGTGCTGTTCGTCGATGGTGCCCCAGAAACAAAGATGCTTGCCAAACGCACGCTTCACCTCAGCCGGATCCATACTGGCCGGCTGAATCGGGTTCAGCACATCCACACCGATCTCGATCAGCTCGGGGATGATGGGCCAGATAAAGCCATCGGAGTGATACGCTACCTTGAGTTGGGGATTGATGCCCTTAATGGTGGCGATAAAGTTGGCCAAGCGTGGCTTGAGAAAGCGCCGCCACATTGCCGGCGACATCAGCATCTGGTGTTGTGCGCCCACATCGTCGCCCAACCAGATCATGTCCACCCCCATCTCCACCAGCTTCTTGGCGGCGGTCAAATGGTACTGATAGGGAATATCCAGGATCGCCTCTGCCAGGTCAGGTTTGGTCACCAGGTCGATCATCATCTGCTCATAACCGCGCAGTGCCCAAGCCGTTTCCCAGATGGTGCACACCGTCACCCCCACAATCCAATATTCATCCTTGAATTGCTCGAGCGTCCAGGCAGCATCCCGATACAGCTCGGGACGGTTGGGGTCCGGAGCGCGATAGGAGCTGATCGCCGCATCGTCGGCCAGCGGATGTCCCACCATCTCGGTATAATGCCCCGTGCCGAAGCGGGTTTCATAGGCTACCGTGTGCCAGACGACTCCCCACTCATCTGTATAGGTGCCCGTTGCCTGATAATATGAATTGGCCCAGCCGACAGAGGTGAGCAACATATCCTCACCTAAAGCGCGTTCCAGCTCGTAGGTGTTGCCACCGCCATGGGGATTGTGCACCCTTCGCGTCTGTGAGAGAAGTATGCCTTCGTCGCGCAATGCCATATCCGCACGCAGGCGCTCGGCAAACTCGGGGGTGAAGCTGATCTGCATCGGGCAGCGGTCGGGTCTCTCATGGTTCAGGGCCATCAAAACTCGGTCACGATGTTTCATTCCTCAACCTTCCATTCTTGTGAGCTGCTCTCTTATAGAACACGAAGATATACTCATGCTTGAAGACGTAGAACCCCCCTGACAAAGCGCGGTAACGCCACAACGCTTTTTGGGTACGCTTGGCGGTCGTTTGTTCGAAGTTTTTGACGATAATGCTCTTCAGCGCAAGTCCGGCCTCGAACACCACCTGCATTGCACGGAAGCCGAGCGGAATCCACTCGCCAGCGGCATATTTATCACCGATGACCAGCACCAGATAACGCCCTGGGTCCAGCACCTCCACGACGCGGCCAACCACCTGCCCCAGCCGTTCGAGGAATGCTTCGACCGACCTGGCGTTTGAGAGATCACGCGGATCATCGCTGAACTTGATGATGTCGAAATAGGGAGGATGCATAATGATCAGCTGTACCGAACGTTGGCCGTACTGGGCAAGCAGAGCGTGGTAATCAAGCGCACAGCTGTCGGCGATGATCACGTCGGCCACGGTGTGGTAGGGGTTAGGCTCTGCGGCGATCAGACGGCGCGCCTGCTCCGCAACGACCGGATTGAGCTCGATACCGATGGTGTGTCGTCCCAGCCGTTGCCCTTCGATGAGGGTGGTGCCGGCGCCGGCGAACGTGTCCAGCACCCATTCGCCCCGTCGTGTATAGCGTCGCATCATCTGGTACGGAATCTGGGGGATGAAGTTGCCCCAATACTCAGCCGAGTGAACCCCTGAATTGTCGCGCCGTTCGATGAGCCACAGGCTGTCGGTGAGGATGTCGGTGTATTCCTGCCAACGATTGAGATTGATATCGTTCACCCCATTGGTGCGCACCTGGCGCAGACTGCGCTCTAAGCGGGTTAGATAGTAGCGTGCCCGCTCCAGCGTGCGCGAAGCCACTATTTGATCCAGGCGTGCCAGCAGGAATTCCGCCTCGCAGGCATCCCAGCCGACCCCGTTGGAATGCAACAGCTGCTTGAGCGCGGCGACCTTCGCACGCAGCACAGGCATCGAGGTGATCGACTGGAGCACTCGAATGTGCTCTAATATGGCTTCATCTGGGTGTGAAGGCTCAAAGGACTGCGTTTTGCCGGTTGGTCGATCTCCTGAAGCAAGCACCGCTTTCGGTACCGGGGCCATGTTGGCAAACGCTCCGCCGTTTCGTTCCGCACAACACCATTATGGTGCACCATTCAGATGGTGCTGTACCTCGGCGATTGCCTGTTGGGTGCTGCGAAAGAGCACCGCAACTATACCCAACTGTTGGGCAGTGGCGACGTTTTCAGGAAAGTCATCGACGAAGATGGCCTCGTCGGGACGCACATCCAGCCGTTGTAAAGCGACCTGATAGATGCGTGGATCTGGTTTGGCAACCCCTTCTTCGGAGGAGATGATGAACGTGTCCACCACTTCATGGAGGCGAAAGCGTTCGGTGAACGTACGCCGCGCGCCCGGCCAGGCATTGCTGAGGATGGCGGTTTTGTAGCGTGGTCGCAGGCGACGCAGAAATTGCACCAATTCTTGGTCCAGGCGGTCGCCCGACCAAAAGTCACGGCGCATTTGTTGGAGCGTTGCGTCGTCCAATTCATAACGCGCGGCGATATGAGACCATACATCCTGCTGGGTAGCTTGTCCGACCATCGAGCGCTGTGCGATCTCCGAGGCGAACACCAGCTGGTCTAGCGTGCCTGGGGGAATTCCCAATTTCCGTTCCCATTTGCGGCGACCGCTGACATCCTCGGTACGCACCAGCACTCCGCCAAAATCGAAGATCACAGCACGAATGCCCATCTCATCCTTTGCTCAGATAGTCGCTTCACGCGGCGTCCCTTTTCAGCTAACTCGGTCACCCCCGAGTTGTCGTTATCCAGACACTGAGATGCACTAGCGCATGCGCATCAACGCCTGTCGGTACAGCTGCGCCCGCTCTTCTGGCATGCGGCCGTTGAGCTGCACCAAGATGTTCTCGCGGACATAGATCCATGAGAAATACTGCGGATCTTGTTCGCCCAACTCGATGTAATAATCTCGTGCCCGGTTGAGCTGCTCTTGATCGCTGAAGCTATAGATGCGTCCGCTGCAGCCGTCGCACACGGAGGGCAACATGAAGCGTGTAGCTTCGTCGGCGGTGAAAGGGGCAGTGCCATCATCCACTGCCAGGGGCTGCGGATCTTCACATTCCAGGCCGGCGTCCCAAAACGCGTTCACCACGTCGGCGGTCTGCCAGGCCGTCCGGGTGCGTGTTTGATTCGTCGAGACATCCTGGGGGACGCTGGCCTGTGAGCGGGCGTTCAGCTCTTCCCACACTACCAAACCGATGCCTGTCCCGATCAAACAGCTGAGACACGAACATGCCACGACTCCGATAACCAACACCGCCGTGAGCAAACCAGTAGGGCGTGCTGGCTTCTCCGGAGGCTCGACGGGGTATTCATATCCTCCCTCTGGGTATGGATAATAAGACGCGCCATAGCTTTCTTCGTTTTCCCAGGTTTGGCTCACTGTTTATTCCTCCATGTGCATGGAACATCCCCGGCGGGAATGTTCTATAGCCTCTCCGCCAACGCGATTTCACTGATTATACTGAGGAAAGTGTACATTGGACAATCTGGCGGAAAACAGCTAGTCACTAAAGTGGTGCTCGGTGCGTGCACCGTCAAGCATTCTCTTGCGAGGACATAGCCATTCATTTCCGCCCAAGCGGACGGAGGGCATCTCCATGATGTTCTACAGAGTTTGTCCGAATGAAGCACACACCCCGTCGGAACACGAGGTCTTCACAGGTTGGGCACATGGACTCAGCACGCCGTGCCTCTACGCCGTTGCAACAATCCAGGGACGTCCATCCAACCGTGTCGCTCCCCCGAGAATGAAGTACACCAAGCACCCTTGGATACGAGTTGTCTTGCGTTCGCCCATCTCGCTCAAAGGGGAATGATCTCTGCCTCCAGACGGCCGTCGCGGACCACCAACAACCCCACGGTGTTGCGACCACCGCTGCCGCGTGTGGCCGAACCGGGGTTGACCATCAGGACACCCTGATAGGTGGCGATATGCGCAGCATGGGTATGCCCGTAGACGATGCAGTCAGGTGGGTTTTCAGCGAACTCACTAAATAAATAGGCATGCAAGGCGGCATAATCGATCGGGGGTGGGAGCACACGGTTGGGGTTGGGCACGCGGTCTCCGTGGATGAGCCCAATGCGCTTGTCCTCGGCCTGGATCACAGTTTTGTGGGGCAGCGCCGAGCGTGTCTCCGGCTGGTCCATATTGCCATGCACAGCGATCACCGGCGCGATCTCGGCCAGCGCATCGAGCACCTCGCGACTGACCAGGTCGCCAGCGTGCAGGATTGTGTCCACTCCGTCAAAGGCGTTTAACACCGCTTGGGGCAGCCGTTTGCCCATTGTATGCGTATCGCTGATGAGCCCTATCCGCCTCATAACGCGCTCTCCTGATAACACCGAGTAGGGGATGTCGCGCTGGGTTCTGGACAGACCAAAACCAGGTTGTCACGGTGCACGACTGTCGGACCATAATCATAACCCAGAATCGTCGGTATCTCAGTCGATTTGTGGCCCTGGATAACACGCAGAGCCGCGGCATCGTAGTTTGTCACACCGCGTGCGATCTCGCGACCTGCTGTGTCAAGCAGGCGCACCGTTTGTCCGCGTCTGAAATCGCCCACGATGCGCACAACCCCCACCGGCAACAGGCTCTTCCCACCCTCCACCACTGCCTGCACAGCGCCGTGGTCGATGAAAATATCGCCCGCGGGCGACTCGGCCAGAATCCAGCGCTTGCGGCTCTCAATATGGCTGACGATCGCCCGGAAACGCGTGCCAATCGCTTCGCCGGCCACCAGGCGCAAAAGTACGTTGGGTTCCCATCCGGCAGCGATGATCACTTCACTCCCGGAGCGTGTGGCCAGTTCGGCGGCTTCGATCTTGGTGACCATCCCGCCCACGCTGTCTACAGAGCCCCGCCCACCCGCCAGACGGCGGATCTCATCAGTGATCACAGGCACCTCCGGGATGAGCCGTGCTGTGGCATCCCGACGCGGGTCAGCGGTGAAGAGCCCGGCCTGGTCTGTCAGGATGATCAGCAGGTCAGCGTCCACCAGATTGGCCACCAGGGCGGAAAGGTTATCGTTGTCCCCAATCTTGATCTCCTCGACCGCCACTACGTCGTTTTCATTGATGATCGGGATGGCACGCAGGCGGAGCAGTGACAGCAGGGTATGGCGTGCATTCAAGTAACACTCCCGGTCGGCAAAGTCATGGCGGGTCAGCAGAGCCTGCGCTACGGTGATGCCGTAATAGCTGAAGAATTGCTCATAAAGACCCATCAAGACCACCTGGCCAATCGCGGCCATCGTCTGTTTGAAAGCGATGTCCTTTTGGCGCGGGGAGAGGCCGGTGCGTTCACGCCCGGCAAAGATGGCTCCTGAAGAGACCAGAAGGATCTCGTGGCCTTGTTCGTGCAGAGCAGCTAGCTGGCGCACCAGCTCCAGCATGCGCGGCCGGTTGAGATGGTCACCGCCCGCGGTGAGGGTACGGGTTCCCAGCTTGACCACGATCCGCATTCGATCTGCTCACCTCTCCCGAGAATCGCTCATTTGGGACTTGATGCGCGTATAGGCGGGCCGCGGCGTGCGGTCGGGGTTGAGCACTGCATACCAACGCATCGGTTCGGCTGCAGTATACCAGGGAACAGTGCTAAAATCCAGATTAAAGACGAAAAGTGCATGCACCCATGGCCATTCGGTGCGGATTTTCTCGTACGCACGTGCCAGATACTGGGCCTGTTCCAGCTCGCTTACTCCAGCGGTCTCATGCTCGACCAGGTCCCAGCTGGTGTGTAACACCCAGCCCAGCTCAGTGATCCAGACGGGCGTGTCCGCGTCTCCGTGGGCGAGCATCACCTGACGTTGTTCCACCACGCGTTCCAGGCTCAACCCCCAAGCATCGCGATGATCTGGAGGGTTGCCGAACGGATAGGGATGGCTGCCGAGGGCATCGAAATATCCGCGGGCACCGGCAGCGTACATCCTGTCTAGGAATTCCAGGTCACCCATGGCAGTAGGGCTGCCTTGACCGGTGGTCGCCAGGCCGCCGCTGATGACCAACGCCGACGGATCAACTGACTTGACAGCGCGGAAGGCGGTCTGGAGCATTTGGGTGTAGCGCCCCGGGTCAGGGTCAAGGTAGCCCCATTCGTAGTTCAAATTAGGTTCGTTCCAGATCTCGTAGGCAGCCACCCGGCCGCGGTAACGGCGGGCTAGTTCTTTCATAAAACGTCCGAAATCCTCCATGTCCTCTGGAGGGTAACTCAAAAAGGTTCCCGGCGGCCTGGCCCAGGCCGGTGTGCCATGGACGCGCAGCAGAATGCGCAATCCCTGGCTCTCAAAGGCAGCCACGGTGTTGTCTGGGTCGATCCAGCGATACTTCCCCCGGCGCGGTTCCACAGTTTCCCAATTGACATAGCCCTTGGCCCAGCGCAAGTTGAGGTCACGGATCAGATACGCCTTGCTCAAGTCGGCAATGTTGAAGCCATAGACGAACTCCTCATCCGGTGGCATGGACGTTGCTGGACGTTCCGGCACTTCTGGCATCTCAGTTTCCAACAACCAGTTGTCCGGACGCAGAGTGATGCCGTGGCGCAAATCGGGGAAGTCATCCCAGGCCAAGCTGCGGGTGATGCGCACCGGAGTGGAGTGACCAAGAGGCGACAGGGCATAGACTTCGTGGTTGCCGTCCCGCCACGAGGTGAAGAGCAGCCAGCTGCCCTCTGTGCCGGATATGCCGGGTGACCAGCTCAGCGAGCCAATCCAGCTCTCGCCTTGCCATATGAGCCGGGGATGGTGCGTGCCCACCTCAAGCACGTAGATACCCAGCCGGTTCTCCTCCGTCCAACCCACAAATGCGAGCTGGCGTCCATCTGGTGACCAAGCAGGCGCACTGGCGCGTAGTGGCCATCGGGTGAGCACCTGCTCGTTACGGCCATCGATGTCGATAAGGTGAATTTCTTCGATGTCGCCGCGCACGGCAGCGAAAGCGATGCGCGTGCCATCCGGCGACCAGGCGGGCAGGCGGTCGCTCGCTTCGTTAAAGGTGAGCTGCATCGCTTCGCTGCCGTCCAAAGCCTGGACGAACAATTCGGGATCTCCATCGCGCTCTGAGATGAACGCGATGTGCGTGCCGTCCGGCGACCAAGCGGGCCAATAATCCCACGCGGGATGCTGCGTCATATTGATTAAGTTGGCGCCATATTCGTCCATCACCCAGATTTCACTGTCGCCGCTGCGATGACTGGTGAAAGCGATGCGGCACGTCGCTGCCGGGTCGCGACAACTGGGTGACCAGGTGGCATCCCAGTCGCCGGCGGGGTGGTTCGTCAGGTTAACCGGTGCTCTACCAGGTTCGGCGGCGAAGATATCTCCGTGGCCGGCGCGGTCAGAGGCACAGAGCAA
>JANXAX010000071.1 GCA_025062175.1 Anaerolineae bacterium
AGCGGAATGGTTGCTCACTATGCCAGCGCAGCAGGTGTTGGAACGTCTGACCGAGCAGGCTTGCGACCTGCTCAACGCCGCCACCAGTGCTATTTGGATTGTTTCAGGGGAACAGCTTGTGCTGCAGGCGACAAGTGCGACCTCTTCGCGCGCACTGGCGCGCGATACACTTCCGTTGCACGAGAGCTTGACCGGGCAAGCGGTGCTGACCGGCCGTCCAGTCATCGCGGAAGATGTGCGGAACGATCCACACTTTGTCCGCACAGACTTAGCCCAGGCACACAACTGGCAGAGCGCTCTGATCGTGCCGATCCGTTCTGGCGAGCAGGGCGACGCAATGGGAGCATTCAGCGTCTATCGCACGGCGCCGGACGCCGCGCGTTTCCGCGAATCGGGTTGGGACGAAAAGGTGCTCACCTGCCTCGCGCATTATGCCGCGTTGGCACTGCAAAACGCAGCGCGGCAAAGCGCCTTGCAGGCCGCCCAAGAACAGCGTGCGATCGCGGAGACGTTCGCAGCAGTTGGAGACATCGCGGCGAACCTGCTCCATCAGCTGAATAACCAGCTGGGCACTATTCCGGTGCGCGTGCAAGGGATTCAGGACAAATGTCACGATGCCTTGGAAAGGGATGCCTATCTGGCAAGCAACCTGGCGGAGATCGAGCGCAGTGCCAGCCAGGCGATGGCCACGCTGCGCGCCAACCTGTCACACCTGCATCCCATCTCGTTGACGCCGGTACGGGTATTGGAATGCGTGCAAGAAGCGCTGGCGATATTACCGCCCGAAGTGTCCGTCCGGCTGGATGGATTGGACACCCTGCCGCATGCCTTGGCCAGCCGACGCAGTTTGACCATGATTTTCACCAACCTATTGGAAAACGCGACCGAAGCAATGGAAGGACACGGCACCATCTCCATTAGTGGTGTGGTGCGTCGTGACAATCATATGGTCATTGCGGTGCGCGACGACGGCCCGGGCATTCCTCCAGAATGGCATGAGCGCATCTTCGAGCTCGAGTTCTCGCGCCGGCCATCACAGGATAAACAAACTGGCCGGCTCGGTTTCGGTTTGTGGTGGGTAAAGACGTGGGTGCAACGGCTCGGAGGCAGTGTGCGCGTCGAAAGCGATGGTTGCCAAGGAGCCACCTTTTACATCACTCTGCCTTGTGCAACACCGTGCGAGACGGTAGGCAAATGACAAACGTCCTGGCTCTGGTGGTTGAGGACGACCCCCCATGGCAGGGGTTGCTGAGCGAGCTGTTGCGCGATATCGGGTTGAACGTCGAGGTGGCCAGCGCACTGGAGTCCGCCGTGACACTCATTCGCGCGCAACCCCATCGCCTAGCCGTAGTCGATCTTTCATTGGGGGGACGCGATCACCGCAACCAAGACGGATTGCGAGTGCTCGAGGCGCTGCAGCGTCATGACCCGGGGTGTGTCAGCATCCTAGTCAGCGGCTTCGCCACGGTGGAAATCGCTGTCGCTGCATTGAAAGAATACGGTGCGTTCAGTTGTCTGCGTAAGGAAGCGTTCCATCGGGGCGAGTTTCGCGACTTGGTGCACCGCGCGCTGGCCAGTGCGCCACCCACTTCCGCTGTAAACACCGAGATACCCCTGATGCCACCTGCCCGCGTGCTGCTCGTCGAAGATGACGCTGGATGGCGCAGCATCTTAACTGAGTTGCTCAGCGATGCGGGACATATGGTGCAAACTGCGAACAGTTTCGGCGAAGCGTGGGGATACCTGCGACGCGGGGAGTATCAACTGGCTGTTGTGGATCTGTCGCTGGCACGGGCAAGCGCCCCACATCACAATCTGGATGGCATGCGATTGTTGGAAGCTCTCCACGCATCTCAGGTTCCCGCCATTGTTGTCAGCGGTGTGGCGACTCCAGAAGACATCGAGTATGCCTATTCCGAGTATCACATCTTTGCCTGTCTGGAAAAGCAAACCTTTGACCGACACACTTTCCTGCGCATCGTGACCGAGGCGCTTCAGGCGAACCGTGGAGATGAAGCGTGTCCACCTCCTTTGACCGCACGCGAGTGGGAAGTGCTGCAGCTGGTAGCCCGCGGTTTGAGCAACAAGGAGATCGCTCAAGTGCTGGTCATCACTCCGAATACGGTGAAACGGCATCTGAAATCCATCTTCGCGAAGCTGGACGTGCACACGCGCGCCGCGGCTGTCGCCTGGGCGACACAGAGACCATCGCGACATAAGGTTTCAGTTCCCAGGTGACTCCTCCAACGGATAGACAACAGGCCCGATCCCCGGCCAGGCACGCGATCAAAGTCCGCCTGTCATCTAGGCTTATAAAACGAAAATCCAGACGCTAGACGAGAATCGAATCCACATATGGGGATGGCTCAGTGCCAGAACCATCGAGCGCGTGTGACTGTGCCTCCTCACCATCGGTTACATCCCCCAAAGGACACCGTTTCCCACCCGCAATGTAACGTCCTTGCAACTACGCCAGCGCCTGCGACGCATGTATCCCCTCGATTTGACACAGAGCATAACTGAAGTGATAATATGAACAAGCGATGAGGCTCGCTTGTGCGTAAGCCAAACTGCCGGACGTTCGGCTGATAGCCTCTGTCTGTGACGAAGTCGCGGGCAGGGGCTTTTTTGTTTGAACGACACAAGGGCACATCAAAAGGAGACATCCGATGATCACCTATTACTGTCCGTCGTGCTGGAGCACTGTCGCCGCAGATACCGAAGTATGCCCCGTATGTGGAGCATCCACCCAGGATCGTCAGGCGGACATCGTGGAGAAATATATTGCGGCCTTGCGCCATCCCGAACCGATGACGCGTCTGCGCGCAGCTTGGATGTTAGGGCGCATGCGTGCGGAGCGTGCGGTGCCGGCGTTGATGCAACTGGTGATGGCGCGCCAGGCAAATGACCCCTATGTGGTATCCGCAGCGGCGAAGAGCCTGGGGTTGATCGGCAGCCGGGATGCGCTGCCTTGCCTGATGGAGCTGCTGCGGGACGCCAACGCCTCGTTCATGGCGCGGGCGGAAGCAGCTGAGGCACTGGAACGCATCGGGGGCGCTGAAGCGTGGGCGACGCTGGCTGATATCGATACACATCGCCACTGAGACACGGCACAACATAGCGCAGAATAAGTTTTCATAAGATGTTCATATATGCTGTGGTAGGGTAGAAGAGGAAACGGGGAAGAGAGATGGAAAATCTTGTCATTGCAGCCATCGCCGAGCTATTGGTCCTTTTTGCCGGCATCCTATCCACCGAGCTGGGGTTGTCCGTCGCTAACATCGAGATCCCCGCGGATGTGACCTGGTTGACTCGCTGAGCCTAGAGGGAGCTGCCCGCGATGTGATAAACAAAGAAGCGTTCTCGCGCGGTCGGACACGCCACTTGTCGAGGTGACAGGTCATGGTCGAAAAGCCCATCAAGCACCTGGTGGTGATCGATGAGGAAAGTCGACTGCTGGGGATTGTGAGCCGCAAGAGCATCCGGAATGTGCTGGCTGAAAGCAAGTCGTAAGATCGCTGTGTCGCGGTGAGAGAGTTTCTGGGGGGCTGATAAGGAGTGAGGTGTATGGGCCGCACCTTGAGCTTCTATGATCTGCGTGATGCGATGGCATTGCCGGGCTGTCCGGTGTGTCGTCTGAAGGCGGACGCTGTGCGACGGCATGTGGACAATCTGCTGTGGGAAAGTGTCAACGATGCCGGCGTGCGCCGAGAAATCCGGCACGCCCGTGGCTTCTGCCAGCAACATGCTTGGCAGTTGGTGGAGAGTGGTAGTTCCCTGGGCGTGGTAATTATCATGCATGACGTGATGCAGCACGTGTTGCAGTTGCTGGAGACGGCCGAGTTTCAGCCGCCTGCTCCCACTCTGCGCCAGCGTGCGCGCAGTGCGCTCGATCCTTCCTATGCAGCACCGGCCAATGCTGCGTTGCTGACCAAGCTGCGTCCCCAAGCGTCGTGTCCGGTTTGCGTTCATGCCGAGACGACCGAGCGGGTGCTGATCAGCACGCTGGTGCAGGAGCTGCTCGGCGAGGACGGCCTGCTGCCGGCCTTTCGTGCCTCGGAGGGATTGTGTTTGCTGCATCTGCGGCACGCTTTGGCCCAGACACCCAACGCCGAGGTCTTCACCGCGTTGATAGGTGTCCAGCGGGAGATCTGGCGGCGCCTGATCGACCAGCTCGCCGAACTCATCCGCAAGGAGGACTATCGCTTTCGCAACGAGGTGCGCGGCGAGGAAAAGGGAGCTTCTCTGCGCGCCCTGGCGATCCTCTCTGGGCCGCGCATCGTCACAGAGACTAACGATAGCGTCACGAAGCGTGGGACAAGGACGTAGAGGGGGGCATGCGATGAGCCGCCATATCGCCCCCTAGAGTTGCGTGATGCTTTCGCTCAGCCAAGGTGTCCACGGTGTGGTTTGGAAGTGCGCGTGGCCGAGTGCCATCTGGATTTTCTGGGATGGGAAAGGGTCAATGACCTCTATCCGCGCCGATGGATGCCGACCACAGGTCCATATAGGGCGATTGTTCTGGCTTGATGTGCTCAGGCCGTGGCTGGGATGGTCTCGCCCGCCAGGGCAACACGCAGCCAATCACTTAGCCGGACGAGTGCCACCACCTCTTGACTGCCCCGCGCCATGGCCCGCACTGTTGCCCCGCCCGCCCGGATTTCTTCCTCACCCAGGATGACCGCATAAGCCACCCCAATGCGGTCGGCGTGTTTCAGCTGCGCCTTCAGGCTGCGGTCGCCAAACGCTAGCACACTCCGGATGCCTGCGTCGCGCAATTGCTCCACCAGCCGCACGGCCGTCAGCTTGGCCGTCTCGCCTAGATAGCACACCATGACCTGAGGCGTGATCTCCGCCGGCACCGGCAGATTCAGCTGACGCATTGCCAGGACGATGCGCTCGATGCCGCTGCCGAAACCGATACCTGGGGTGGGCGGACCGCCCAGCGCGGCGATCAACCCGTCATAGCGCCCGCCGCCACAGATGGTGTCTTGGGCTCCCAATCCAGCAGCCTTGATCTCAAAGACGGTCTTGGTGTAATAGTCCAGCCCGCGCACGATGCGATAATTGACCCGGTAAGGGCGTTCCAGCACGTCCAGATACTGCCGCAACCGGGCAAAGTGCTCCGCACACTCGGCACACAGATGCTCAAGGATATGTGGAGCACGCTCAAGCAGAGGCTGAGTCGCCTCTTCTTTGCTGTCGAGCAAGCGCAGCGGGTTCTTGCGCAGCCTTATGCGGTCCACATCGGGCAGTTGATCCGCCAACGGGGTGAAAAAGTCCACCAGCCGGCGCACGTAACCGGGCTTGCACTGCGGACAGCCAGTCGAATTGATCTCCAGACGCAGGTCGCGAAAACCCAGATCGCGGAAGAGGTGCCATGCCACGCTGATCACCTCGACATCCACCGCCGCATCCTGCTCGCCGATCACTTCGACATCGAATTGCGAGTGCTGACGATAGCGACCGGCCTGCGGTTTTTCGTGGCGGAAGAGCGGCCCCGTCGTCCACACTTTGAGCGGGGTGGGCAGGACGTGCAGCCCGTTCTCGATATAGGCCCGCATAATGCCGGCGGTGAACTCCGGACGCAGGCTCACCATCGTGCCGTCGCGGTCCTCGAAGGAGTACATCTCCTTCTCGACAATGTCTGTCCCCTCGCCGACGCCGCGCACGAAAAGCGCTGTCATTTCCATAACCGGCACATCGATGCGCCGATACCCGTAGAGGTCGGTGACATACTGGATGCGCTCGAGCACGTAGCGCCAGTAGCGCTGCTCTTCGAAGAGCACATCGTTCATCCCGGTGATGCGTGTGTAGCGTGCCACAGCATGCCTCCCCAGCAACGATAAGCGGATCAGGGCGATTATAGTCCGAGTGCGCCGAAATCGCCAAGGCCATGTACGCAGCCAATCAAAAGGTAACGTCACCGGGATAGGACTCTCGCTCAAGCGGGGACGCTACCGACCCCAAGAGTTCCTTTGACAAGCAGGAGTTCATCCCGGCCCCAAATACTCGCTCGACAAAGCGGGAGATAAGAGAGAGGCGCGTGATGCGGCTGCGCGTCACAACCACCCAACACCGGGCGGGCACTATTTATGTCCGGGTCAAAAAATTACTTGCCCCAACTGCCACAACCAGAGCGACGTATGCCTTCACTGCGCCGCTACACCGCAGGTTCTTCTTTAGAGATCAAGACCGGGTGGCTAAGAAGCGCTCACGCAGCTGCAAAGGGGTTTCATCCGCTGCCATGATCGCGGCGGCATGGACGCGCGCCTTGGGCAACACCTCGGCGACGTACACACGTGCCATATCCGCTTTGTGTTCCGAATGGCGGGCATCCTGTAGCAGCAGCCAGCTGGTGATCGTGTACACTGCCAGATCGACCAGGTCGTTGGCATAGTAGTCAATGACGGCGCGCTCTTTCTCGCGCAGATGATCCTCACACTGTTTCAGCTGCACATTGAGCTCTTCCAGGGACTGCTTGAGCGGCTCCAGCTGGGAGCCATAATCTAGATCGGCCCAGTTATCCAACAGATCGTCCAGGCCGTGGGCCAGCAGCTTGCTGATCGCGGCCACGATTTGGAGCTGGCTGGTGCCCTCGTAAATGTTGGTGACGCGGATGTCGCGGAAGTGCCGCTCGACGTTAAAGTCGTGCATATAGCCGACGCCGCCGTGCACTTGCATGGCTTGATAACACACCCGGTTACCCATCTCGGTGGCATAGTATTTCGCCAGCGGCGTGAGCGCCTCGGCTAGCCGCGCGGCGTCCTTCTGGCGTTGCCGGGCACTCTTGTCGGGATTTTCCGTCTCGGCGAGATATTGTTCATACGCTTTGGCGAGGTCCACCCACAGGCTGGTGTGGTAGACCAGGCTACGCGCTGCCTCGATCTCGGCGCGCGTGTTCAGCAACATGCGATAGACCGCCGGCAGATGAGCGATGGGCACTCCGAACTGCACCCGTTCGTGGGCATACTTATAGGCCTCCCGATATGCTGCTTCGGCGATGCCAACCGCCTGCGCTGCCACAGCGAGGCGCGCTCCGTTCATCATCGCCATGGCATAGCGGATCAACCCAAAACGCTGCTTGCCGATGAGCTGCGCCGGTGTGTTATCGAACTGTAACTCGCACGTAGGGGAGGCATGCAATCCCATTTTATCTTCAATGCGGCGCACCTTGACCGTATCGTCGCGCTCGACCAGGAAGAGGGAGAGTCCGCGTGCATCGGTGCTGCCCTCTTCGCTGCGTGCCAGCACAACCAGCACGTCGGCGCATCCATTTGTGATAAAACGCTTGACTCCGCTGATGCGCCACACGCCTGCGGCTTCATCCCAGGTGGCACGCGTCTGCACCGACCCCAGGTCCGAGCCGGCATCCGGCTCGGTGAGCACCATCGCGCCGCTCACCTCTCCGCGCGCGAAGCGCGGCAGGATGCGTGCCTTCATCTCCTCGCTGCCGAACTCCGCAATGGTCGAAGCGATCTCCTGTAACCCGAAAATGGTCATCAACCCCGCCTCGGCACGCGAGAGGATTTCGACCATCATCTGGTAGATCGTCCCCGGCACATTCAATCCGCCATATTCCCATGGCAACATGACGCCCATCAGCTCGGCCTGTTTGAGCGCCTGGAGTGCTTCGCGCGTGGCCGCGGCATATTCCACTTTGCCATCGCGCAGCTGCGCGCCCTCTTTATCCGCCTCGGCAGCCCGCGGCGCCACGATGTTGGCACAGATATCTCCCAATACTTCTAGAATGATGCGATAATTATCCATCGCATCCCGATAGTTGCGTGGCGCGTGTGGATAACGCGCGCGATAGCTATAGCCCTTTTCCTTGAGCTCGACCACTTCGCGCAGGTCGATGTGTTCGAAATAGAACTGCAGGTCCGGATTGTCTAGGAAGAAATTGTCAGCCATGCACCTATCCTCACCAAACTGCGAAATCAGCATTTGCCTCCTTGCCAGGAACAGGGGCACCTGATTGACAGGTTGTCACACTTTGCCAAAAGCTTCTTTCACGTGTCGCGTGTTCAGATAGTACAGTATAGCGGCGGAGATTATGATCGAAACAATCTGCGAACCCCAGCTACCGTATAGCACACCATAGATAACAGACAGAAGGATGCTGATGATCAGGATAGTCACTCCTAGCGTCCACGCCCACGACTTTAGTGACCATGCTCCAATGGCAAAGACAATTTCTGCCGCGCCGATTACCAAGGTAACCAAGCCCAGGATAATCGCGCTCAGACCGGCGCCCAGCTCGCCCAAACCGGCGCCCACTGCGCCTAAGCCGAGCAAGCCGACCCCGCCGATGATGCCTAAGATACCACCGATCACCGCCAGAATGGCGATAATGGTTACTCCAGTGGGCCTTTTCTTCTCCATTTCATCTTCCTCCTCGGTTAAGAGAAAGCGAGTCAGGTCAAGTGATCTCGTGTTGTGTGCCAGTTTCCAACCGATGACCAAGTTGAGGTGCCTCTGTCCCCGGCAAAGAGTGCAAAACGCTTGCTATACCAGACATGACGAATCGGTCAGCGCGTCTTTTCGCGCAATGCTTTGATCATCAGCGGGATAACTTCCCGCGCATCCCCGATGATTTTATAATGGGCGATTTGCATAATCGGTGCATTCGGATCGGTGTTGATGGCGATGATCTTGTTCGACTCGCTCATACCGGCGCGGTGCTGCACGGCCCCCGAGATGCCGGCGGCAATATAGAGACGTGGACGCACCGTGGTGCCTGTCTGGCCGATCTGATGTTCTCGCGAGATGAAACCAGCGTCCACGGCGGCACGCGAAGCGCCTACCTCACCGCCCAACAAGTGAGCCAGCTCATACAGCAATTGGAAATTTTCCTTGCTGCCCATGCCGGCGCCACCGGCTACGATCACCGGCGCGTCTTTCAGATTGACACTCGACTCGCGTGACTCGCGGCTGAGCACTTGCAGTACCAGGTCTCCCCTCTCAAAAGTGGGTTGGATGCGTTCAACAACACCTTGGCGGGTCGGATCGGGTTGCGGTTTGCGGAAGACCCCTTCGCGCACGGTGGCCATCTGGGGATGCATCACCGGATTGACAATCGTGGCGATGAGGTTGCCCCCAAATGCCGGGCGGATCTGGAAGAGCAGATCCTTGTAGGTCTTGCCTTCGCGGCGGGAATAATAGTCCCCGATTTGCAGATCAGTGCAATCGGCCGTCAGGCCGGCGCGCACAGCGCTCGCCACGCGCGGCGCCAGATCGCGCCCCAGCGGCGTGGCCCCGATGAGCACGATATAAGGTCGCCGCTTACGGATCAGGTCAGTGAGCACCTTTGCATAAGGTAGCGTGCGGTAGTGCTCTAGCTCGGGGTGGTCCGCCCACAGCACGAAATTGGCTCCATGCTCGATGACCTGTTGGGGCAATGCCTCGACCTGATATCCGCACAGCACACCCCCCACCC